>NZ_QHJN01000002.1:0-146683 GCF_003947565.1 Actinomadura sp. WAC 06369
GGATGGAGGGGCTGCGGCGGGGGGACGCGGAGTTGCGGGCGCGGATCGTCGCCGGGAGGCCGGCGGCGGTGGAGCGGCAGCACGCGCTCGGGAAGCTCACCGCCCGCGAGCGGCTGGCGATCCTGCTGGACGAGGGGTCGTTCGGCGAGATCGGGCTGTACCGGCGGCCCGACGGGGGGCCGGACGAGCCGCGGCCGCACACCGACGGCGTCGTCACCGGGTCCGGGGAGATCTTCGGGCGGCGGGTGTCGCGCGGCGGGCGCGGTGAACGTGATCCACCGCCGCGCGCTGGCCGCGGCGCCCGACCCGGAGCGGCTGCGCGCCGAACTGGTCGACGACTACACGCGGCGGCTCGTCCATCCGTACTACGCGGCGGAGCGGGGCCTGGTGGACGACGTCATCGATCCGGTGCGGACGCGGATCGAGGTGGCGCGCGGCCTGGCGATGCTCCGCACGAAACGCCGGGCCGGGCCGCAGCGCAAACACGGAAACGTGCCCCTGTGAGGAACACGAGAGAAGGGTCGACATTGTCCGGGCCGCAACGCGGAGATATTCGCAGTAAACCGAGAATGTGGGGATGGACCTTCCGATGACCGTGGACATGGAATTATCCCGGGACGACTTACCGACGGAGGCGCCGCGCCCCGACGTCGCCGCGGCGAACCCGTTCGTCCCCCGGATCGCCGGGGTGGGGACGGCCGGCGGCGCCACGTCGTACTCGCAGCGCGAGGTGCTGGACGAGATCGGCGTCACCGACCCGAAGGTGCGGTCGGTGTTCCTGAACAGCGCGATCGAGAGCCGGTACCTGACGCTGCCGCCGCCCGGCGCGGGCGGCCGGCGGGAGTCCGAGCCGCAGGGCGACCTGCTCGACAAGCACCGCCGGCTGGCGGTCGAGATGGGCGTGCGGGCGCTGGAGAGCTGCCTGAAGCGGGCGGACGCGCAACTGTCGGACCTGCGGCACCTGTGCTGCGTGACGTCGACGGGGTTCCTCACCCCGGGCCTCAGCGCGCTGGTGATCCGGGCGCTGGGCATCGACCGGCACTGCAGCCGGTCCGACATCGTGGGGATGGGCTGCAACGCGGGCCTGAACGCGCTGGGCGTGGTGTCCGGCTGGGCGACCGCCCACCCGGGCGAGCTGGCCGTGGTGCTGTGCACGGAGGCGTGCTCGGCCGCGTACGCGATGGACGGGACGATGCGCACGGCGGTCGTCAACAGCCTGTTCGGGGACGGCGCCGCGGCCGTCGCGCTCGTCGCCGGGCCGGAACCGGGGCCGGGCGCGCGGGCCGCGGGCCCGGACGCGGCGGGGCGGGCGCCGGGGCCCCGCGTCCTGCGGTTCGCCAGCACCCTCATCCCGGAGGCGCTCGACGCGATGCGCTACGACTGGGACCGCGACCTGGGGCGCTTCAGCTTCTTCCTCGACCCGCAGATCCCGTACGTGGTCGGCGCGAACGCCGAGGTCGCGGTGGACCGGCTGCTGGACGGGACGGGCCTGCGGCGCGGCGACGTCCGGCACTGGCTCGTCCACTCCGGCGGCAAGAAGGTGATCGACGCGGTCGTCGTGAACCTGGGGCTGAACCGGCACGACGTCCGGCACACGACGGGCGTGCTGCGCGACTACGGGAACGTGTCGAGCGGCTCGTTCCTGTTCTCCTACGAGCGGCTCGTGGAGGAGAACGCGGTCGAACCGGGCGATTACGGCGTCCTGATGACGATGGGGCCGGGCTCGACGATCGAGACCGCGCTGGTGCGGTGGTGACGCGGGTGGCGACGAGAACGGGAGCGGGCATGACGCAGGCGGCGGGAACGGTCGGGGCCGCGGCGCGGATCGACGGCGCGGCGCCGCTGTCGGCGGCGGTCGTCCTGGAGATGAACGAGCTGTGCGACCGGGTCGAGGGGCCCGGCGGGCCCGGGCTGGTGGTGCTGGAGGTCGGGGGCGCGCCCGGCCCGTCCCGGGACGGGCTGACGACCTCGCTGGTCACGAAGTGGGAGCGGACGCTGCGCCGGCTGGAGCGGCTCCCGGCCGTGACGGTGGCGGTGGCGTCCGGGGACGTCGGCGGGACGGCGCTGGACGCGCTGCTGGCCACCGACGTGCGGATCGCCGCGCCGGACGCGCGGCTCCTCGCGGGCGCCGCGGGCGCGGCGACCTGGCCGGGGATGGCGCTGTTCCGGATGGCGCACCAGGCGGGGACGGCCGCGGTGCGGCACACGGTGCTGTTCGGCGCGCCGGTCGGCGCGGCGGAGGCGGTCGCGGCGGGGCTGGTCGACGAGACGACGACCGACCCGGACGCGGCGGTGGCGGAGGCGGCGGCCCGGTTCGGCGGGTTCGCCGGGCCGGAGCTGGCGATCCGCCGGCAGTTGATGTTCGACGCCGCCACGACCGGTTTCGAGGACGCGCTGGGCGCGCACCTCGCCGCGTGCGACCGGGCGCTGCGGCTGGAGCGGGAGGCCGCGTCATGACGATCGAGCACTCGGCCGCGCCCGCCGGGGCCGCCGCGGCGGCCCTGCCGGGGGACGCGGGACGCGCGTGGGACGAGCTGGGCGGCGTCCTGCGGGACGCGGACGCGTTCCTGGACGGGCTGCCGGAACCGGCGGTGCGGTCCGCGGAGCAGCGGACGGCCGCCGCCGCGGCGCTGGACCGGGCGCGGGCGGCCCGCACCCGGTTCATGGACGCGCACGCCGCCGCGGTGTACGACGCGCTGACCGCGGGGCGGACCCGCGAGCCGCGCATCGACGCGCTGGTGGAGGCCGCGGCGGAGGCGTTCCCGGGGCTGGTGCCGACGGCGGCGCGGCTCGCGGCCGAGCGGACCCGCGCGCAGGCCGACAAGGAGGGCCTGGAGATCGACCAGGGCATCTTCCTGCGCGGCGTGCTGCGGTCCCCGGTGGCGGGCCCGCACCTGCTCGACGCGATGCTGGCGCCGACGGAGCGGGCGCTGGACCTGCTGCCGGAGTTCGTCCGGACGGGCGCGGTCGACATGGAGGCGGTGCGGCTGGAGCGCCGCGACGGGGTGGCGCACCTGACCATGTGCCGGGACGACTGCCTGAACGCGGAGGACGAGCGGCAGGTCGACGACATGGAGACCGCGGTCGACCTGGCGCTCCTCGACCCGTCGGTGGGCGTGGGGCTGCTGCGCGGCGGCGAGATGAGCCACCCGCGCTACCGGGGGCGCCGGGTGTTCAGCGCCGGCATCAACCTGAAGCGGCTGCACGCGGGGGAGATCTCGCTGGTCGGGTTCCTGCTGCGCCGGGAGATGGGGTACATCGCCAAGCTGGTGCGGGGCGTGCGCGTCCCGGCCGACCCGGACGCCCCGGACGGTTCGGGCGGCGGTCCGGCGTGGCAGTGGCCGACGGTGGACAAGCCGTGGGTCGCGGCGGTGGACGCCTTCGCGATCGGCGGCGGCATGCAGCTGCTCCAGGCGTTCGACCACGTCATCGCCGAGGCGGGCGCGTACCTGAGCCTGCCGGCCGCGCAGGAGGGCATCATCCCGGGCGCGTCGAACTACCGGCTGACCCGCGCGACGGGCCCGCGGATCTCCCGCCAGATCATCCTGTCGGGGCGGCGGATCCGCGCCGCCGAACCGGCCGCGGCGACACTGGTGGACGAGGTCGTCGAGCCGCCGGAGATGGACGCGGCCGTCGCGCGGGCCGTGGACCGGCTGCGCGGCCCCGCGGTCGTCACCAACCGGCGGATGCTGAACCTCGCCGACGACCCGCCGGAGGAGTTCCGCCGCTACATGGCGGAGTTCGCGCTCCAGCAGGCGCTGCGGATCTACGGCCAGGACGTCCTGGCCAAGGTCGGCCGCTTCGGGCGTCCCGCGTGAGCGCCCCCGGCACCGCCCACGACGCCGCCCCCGAGGATGAGGGCCCGCGCGTCCGGTACGTGAAGAAGGACCACGTCGCGTACGTGACGCTGGACCGCCCGGCCGTCCTCAACGCGATGGACCTGCGCACCCACGAGGAGCTGGCCGCGGTGTGGGACGACGTCGAGGCGGACGACGACGTCCGCGTCGCCGTCCTGACGGGGGCGGGCGACCGCGCGTTCTCCGTCGGGCAGGACCTCAAGGAGCGCAGCCGCCTCAACGCGGCGGGGGCGCCGCCGACGACGTTCGGCAGCCGCGGGCAGCCGGGCTGGCCGCGGCTCACCGAGCGGTTCGGGCTGACCAAGCCGGTCCTGGCGCGGGTGAACGGGTACGCCCTCGGCGGCGGCTTCGAGCTGGCGCTCGCCTGCGACGTCATCGTGGCCGCCGAGCACGCCGAGTTCGGGCTGCCGGAGGTGCGGCTCGGGCTGGTGCCCGGCGCGGGCGGCGCGTTCCGGCTGGCCCGGCAGGTCCCGCTGAAGGCGGCGATGGGCCACCTGCTCACCGGCCGCCGGATGACGGCGGCGCGGGCGCTGGAGCTCGGGCTGGTGAACGAGGTCGCGCCGGCGGACGGGCTGGACGAGCGGGTCGCCGCGTGGACCGACGACCTGGTGCGGGCGGCGCCGCTGGCGGTGCGGGCGGTGAAGGAGGCGGTGCTGCGGTCCGTCGACATGCCGCTGGAGCAGGCGTTCGCCACCCGGTACGTGTGGGAGGAGCGCCGCATGCGCAGCCGGGACGCGGTCGAGGGGCCGCGGGCGTTCGCGGAAAGGCGCGAGCCGCGCTGGACGGGCACGTGACCGTCCCCGCATAGGCCCCCGCGGCGCGGAGCCCACCGGACGTTCCGGTGGGCTCCGCGCCGTTCCCGGCGGCGGCGACCGCGCGCGGACCGCGCGGCCGAGAACTGCGCGGAAAAGGCGGCCGTCCAACCGGAAAAATGCACGGTTGGACGGTCGCGCGTCCATTTTCTGGCGCCTTGTAGGGGCCTGTCGGCCTCATTATCGTGACGCGTGAAATGGAAGGGCCGCTTTCGCAATCTGCAGGGGAGAGATCATGGCCAACCCGTTCGATGACGAGAACGGACGATTCCTGGCGCTGATCAACGACGAGGGCCAGTACTCGCTGTGGCCGGCGTTCGCGGACGTGCCGGAGGGCTGGGAGATCGCGCACGGCGAGGACACCCGGCAGGCGTGCCTGGACCACATCGAGGCCAACTGGACCGACATGCGGCCGCGCAGCCTCGTCGAGGAGATGCGCGAGTACGAGGCGGGCCGCGCGGGAACGGCCGAGCCCGAGAAGACCTCGTCGTGATCGGCGGCCCGGGACCCGTGATGATCCGCGGGATGGGAGGCGAGGAGGTGACCCGGCAGCGGGTCCGTCCCGGCACCTTCCGGCGGATCCTGCCCTATGTCCGGCCGTACCGCGGCCTCGCGATCCTCCTGCTGACGATCACCGTCCTGGGCGCGGGGATCACGGTCGCGATCCCCCTGCTGTTCAAGGTCATCATCGACGACGGGGTGATCCCGCGCGACACCGCGGTGGTGGTGTGGGTGGCGGCGGCCGCGGCCGTCCTGGCGCTGGTGGACGCGGCCGGCAAGCTCGCCGCGGCGCGGCTGTCCGGCCGCATCGGCGAGGGGCTCATCTACGACCTGCGCACGGAGGTGTTCCGGCACGTCCAGCGGCAGCCGCTCGCGTTCTTCACCCGCGCGCAGACGGGCGCGCTGGTCAGCCGCCTCAACACCGACGTCATCCAGGCGCAGCAGGCGGTCACCTCGCTGCTGTCCATGGCCGTGCCGAGCGTGCTGACGCTGCTGCTGGTGCTGGGCACGATGTTCTACCTGTCGTGGCCGATCACGCTGGTGGCGGTGCTGGTGCTGCCGCTGTTCCTGCTGCCGGGCCGGCTCGTCGGGCGGCCGCTGCAGCGGCTCACCCGCGAGTCGATGCACCAGGACGCCGAGATGGGCTCGCTCATGCACGAGCGGTTCAACGTGACGGGCGCGCTGCTGGCGAAGCTGTACGGCCGCCCGGACGAGGAGGCGGACCTGTTCGCGCGCCGCGCGGCGCGCGTCCGCGACATCGGCGTGGTCACCTCGGTGTACGCCGAGCTGATGCTGATCTCGGTGATGCTGCTGGCGTCCCTCGCGACGGCGCTGGTGTACGGGCTGGGCGGCGCCCTGGTGATCGACGGCGCGGTGCAGATCGGCACGCTGGTGGCGATGGCGACGCTGCTGACCCGGCTGTTCGCCCCGCTCAACCAGCTGTCGAGCGTCCAGGCGGACGCGATGACCGCGCTCGTCAGCTTCGACCGGGTCTTCGAGGTGCTGGACCTGAAGCCGCTGATCGCCGAGCGGCCGGACGCGCGGCCCGTCGCCGCCGTCCGGGTCGCCGAGGCGAACGGCGGCGGGGACGCGGACGGCGCGGTGGCGGCCCCGGACATCAGGTTCGAGGGCGTCGCGTTCCGCTACCCGTCCGCGGCGGAGGTGTCGCTGGCGTCGCTGGAGTCGATCGCGCTGCCGTCGCCGGAGCGGGGCGAGAACCCGCCGGTGCTGCGGGACGTCACGTTCACCGCTCCGGCGGGCCGGATGACCGCGCTGGTCGGGCCGTCCGGCGCGGGCAAGACCACCATCACGCACCTGGTGCCGCGGCTGTACGACGTCGAGGCGGGCACCGTCCGGATCGGCGGGGACGACGTCCGCGAGCTGACGCTCGACTCGCTGCGCGAGACAGTCGGCATGGTCACCCAGGACGCCCACCTGTACCACGACACGCTCCGCGCCAACCTGCTGTACGCGCGCCCGGACGCGACCGAGGACGACATGCGGGAGGCGTGCGAGGCGGCGCGGATCTGGGACGTGATCGCGGCGCTGCCGGAGGGCCTGGACACGGTCGTGGGCGAGCGCGGCTACCGGCTGTCGGGCGGCGAGAAGCAGCGGGTCGCGCTCGCGCGGCTGCTGCTCAAGGCGCCGCCGGTGGTGGTGCTGGACGAGGCCACCGCGCACCTCGACTCGGAGTCGGAGGCGCAGGTGCAGCGGGCGCTGCGCACGGCGCTGCGGGGACGGACGTCGCTGGTGATCGCGCACCGGCTGTCCACGATCCGGGAGGCGGACCGGATCCTGGTGGTGGACGGCGGCCGCATCATCGAGTCGGGCGTCCACGAGGAGCTGCTCGACGCGGGCGGCCTGTACGCCGAGCTGTGCCGCACCCAGTTCGCGGCGGCGCGCCCCGACCCGGAGCGCGACCGGCTCCCGGAGCCCGCCGTGGCCGGCGCGCCCCACCCGGGCCCCGGCATGGGCCCGCCGCCCGGCCCGGGCATGGGTCCGCCGCCGGGCCCCGGCATGGGCCCGCCGCCGATGGGTCCGAGGGGACCGATGGGCCCGCCTCCGCGCGGGTGAAGTCCGGCATTCCGGTCGCACCAGATGAGGGCATCACCGATGACTGAAGGCATGCACGGCCGCCGCCTGACCGCGGCCCAGTACGACGTCTGGCTCGGGAGGCGGCTCGGCGCGCCGGGCGCCGCGCACCACGTCGCCGCCCTGGTCGAGATCGCCGGGCCGGTGGACGCCGGCCGCCTCGCGGACGCGGTCCGCGCGGCGGTCGTGGAGGCGGGCCTGCACGCCGCCGTCCGCGAGACGCGCGACGGGCCCCGGCTCGTCCCGCCGCCGGACGGGCCGGAGGTGCCCGTCGTCGACCTGCGCGACGAGGCCGACCCCGACGCGGCGGCCCGCGCGTGGACGGAGGCCGAGCGGTCCGCGCCCGCGGGCCCGCTCGCCCAGGCCGTCCTGCGCACGGCCGGCGACCGCTGCCTGTGGTACCAGCGCTACGACCCGGTCCTCCTCGACTGCCACGCCGTGCCGCCGCTCGAACGGCGGGCGGCCCGCATCTACACGGCGCTCACCGAGGGGACGCCCGCACCGCCGTCCCCGTTCCCCGCACCGGCGGACGTCCTCGCCGAGGAGGACGCCTACCGCGACTCGCCCGACCGCACCCGCGACCGCGAGCACTGGACGACCCTCTTCGCCGACCGCCCCGGTCGCGTCGGTGTCGGTTCCGGTCGCGTCGGCGGCGGTGGAGGCACGTGTTCGGGAGATCGGGGAACGGTGCGGTGCCGGGCCGGAGACGGTGCTGGTCGCCGCCGCGGCGGCGTTCCTGGCGCGGCGCGGCGGGGTGCGTGACGTGGTGTTCGGCGTCTGCCTGCCGGGGCGTGCGGGGCCGGTCGCGGCGGCGGCGCCGGTCGCGGCGGTGAACGTGCTGCCGGTCCGCGCGCACGTGGACCCGGCGGCGACGCTGCCGGAGCTGGCGGCGCGGCTGGCGGGCCCGCTGCGGGAGGCCGCCGCGCACGGCCGGTACCGCGGCGAGGACCTGCGCCGGGAGCTGCGCTGGCCGGTGGGCGGACGGCCGTTCTTCGGCCCCGTCGTGGACGTCGTCCTGGACGGCCGGGAGCTGGACTTCGCGGGCGTGCCCGCGGTCTCCCGCGAGCTCGCCGCGGGGCCGCCCGGCGAGCTGTCGCTCGTGGTGCGCGGCGACGCGGCGGGCGGCGGCCTGCGGGTGCGGTGCGCGGCGGACGGCGGCGACCGCGCCGCCGACGGTCCCGCGTTCGCGGGCTTCCTCGCGGCGCTGGCCCGCGGCGCCCGCGCCGGAGACGTCGACCTGCTCCAGGAGCGCACGGCGCGCCGCGTGCTGGCGGAATGGAACGACACCGCGCGCCCGCTCCCGGACCGGACCCTCCCGGAGCTGGTCGAGGCGCAGGTCGCGCGGACGCCGGACGCGGTCGCGGTGGTGTTCGAGGGCCGCTCGCTGACGTACGCCGAGCTGGACGCGCGCGCGAACCGGCTGGCCCGCGAGCTGATCGCCCGGGGCGTCGGCCCGGAGCGCCGGGTGGGGGTGGCGCTGGAACGGTCGGCGGAGCTGGTCGTGGCGCTGCTGGCGGTCGTCAAGGCGGGCGCCGCCTACGTGCCGCTCGACCCGTCGGCGCCGCCGGAGCGGACGGCGCTGCTGCTGCGGAGCTCGTCCCCGGCCGTGGTGGTGTGCACGGGCGGCACGGCGCCGGCGGTGGCGGGCGCCGCCACGCTGGTGCTGGACGATCCGGGCGTGCGGGCCGCGCTGGCGGCCCGGTCCCCGGCGGCGCCGGTCGACGCCGACCGCGCCGCGCCGCTGCGCCCCGCCCACCCCGCCTACGTGATCTACACGTCCGGGTCGACCGGCGCCCCGAAGGGGGTGGAGGTGGCGCACGCGTCGATCGCGAACCGGCTGGCGTGGCTGCAGGCCGTCCACGGGCTGACGCCCGGCGACCGGGTGATGCAGAAGACGCCGATGAGCTTCGACGTGTCGGTGCCGGAGTTCTTCGGCACGCTGCTGGCGGGCGCCCGGCTGGTCGTGGCCCGTCCCGGCGGGCACCGCGACCCCGCCTACCTCGCCGGGCTGATCGAGCGGGAGGGCGTCACCGTCGTCCACTTCGTCCCGCCGATGCTGCGGGCGTTCCTGCTGGACGAGCGGGTCGCGGGCCGGTGCCGGAGCCTGCGGCGGGTGCTGGCCAGCGGGGAGGCGCTGCCGCCGGACCTGGTGGAGCTGTTCCACCGGCGGCTGCCGCTGCCGCTGCTGAACCTCTACGGGCCGACGGAGGCGGCGGTGGAGGTGACGGCGTGGACGTGCGCCCCGGACGTCCACGCGGACGTCGTGCCGATCGGCCGTCCGGTGTGGAACACCCGCGTGTACGTGCTGGACGAGTTCCTGCGGCCGGTGCCGCCCGGCGTGCCGGGCGAGCTGTACCTGGCGGGCGTGCAGCTCGCCCGGGGGTACGCGGGCCGGTCCGCGCTGACGGCGGAGCGTTTCGTGGCGTGCCCGTTCCCCGGCCCGGACGGGCGCGGCGGGCGGATGTACCGCACCGGCGACCGCGCCCGCTGGACCGCGGACGGCGCCGTCCTCTACGAGGGCCGCAACGACGACCAGGTGAAGATCCGCGGTTTCCGGATCGAGCCGGGCGAGGTGGAGGCGGCGCTGGCGGGCCATCCGGGGGTCCGGGAGGCCGTGGTGCTGGCCCGGGAGGACCGTCCCGGGGCGCGGCGGCTCGTCGGGTACGCGGTGCCCGCCGGGGACGCGGCCGGCGTGACGGAGGCGGCGCTGCTGGAGCACGCGGCCGGGCGCCTGCCGGAGTACATGGTGCCGAGCGCCGTGGTGATCGTGGACGCGCTGCCGGTGACGGCGAACGGCAAGCTGGACCGCGCGGCGCTGCCCGCACCGGACGCGGCGGCCCCGGCGCGGGGACGCGCGCCCGCCACCCCCGCCGAGACCGCGCTGTGCGGCGTGTTCGCCGAGGTGCTGGGGCTCGCGGAGGTCGGCGCGGACGACGCGTTCGTCGCGCTCGGCGGCGACTCGATCATGGCGATGCGGGTGGTGACGCGGGCGCGGCGCGCCGGCGTCCCGATCACGCTGGCGCAGGTCTTCGAGCACGGCACCCCGGCCCGTCTCGCGGCGGCGGCGGAGGCGGGGGAGGACGCGCCCGAGCGGGACGGAACCGGTTCGGGCGCGCCCGCGCCGCTCACCGCCGAGGAGCTCGCCGGACTCGGCCCGGACGTCGTCGACGCCTGGCCGCTGTCGCCGCTGCAGCAGGGCCTGCTGTTCCACGCCAGCTACGACGAGCGGGCCCGTGACGTCTACCTGGTGCAGACCGTCGTCGACCTGGCGGGGGACCTCGACGCGGAGCTGCTGCGCACGTCCTTCGAGGCGGTGCTGAACCGGCACCCCGGCCTGCGCGCGGGCGTACGGCGGCTCCCGGGGACGGGACGCGCCGTGCAGGCGGTCGAGCGGCGCGTGACGGCACCGTTCGCGGTGGTCGATCTGACCGGTCGGCCGCCCGGCGCGGCGGCGCGGGAGGCGGACCGGATCGCCGCCGCCGACCTCGGCCGCCGCTTCGACCTGGCGGCGCCGCCGCTCGCCCGGATGACGCTGCTGCGGCTCGGCGCCGGCCGGCACCGCGCCGTCCTCACCCTGCACCACATCGTCGTCGACGGATGGTCCGTCCCGATCCTGCTCAGGGAGCTGTCGGCCGTCTACGCGGCCGGCGGCGACGCCTCCGCGCTGCCCCCGGCGCGGCCGTTCGGCGACCACCTGGCCTGGCTCGCCCGGCAGGACCGCGACGCGGCGCGCGCGGCGTGGCGGCGCGCGCTGGACGGGACGACCGAGCCGACGTGGGTCGCGCCCGAGGGCGCGGACGCCGCCCCGGACGTCCCGCCCCGGCACGCCCGCGCCGCCGTGGACGCGGCCCTCGCCGACGCGCTGCACGCGCTCGCCCGGCGGCACGGGCTCACCCTGAACACGGTGGTCCTCGGGGCGTGGGCGGTGCTGGTCGGCGCCCTCACCGGACGCGACGACGTCGTGTTCGGCACCACGGTGGCGGGACGCCCCCCGGAGCTGCCGGGCGTCGAGGAGATGGTCGGGCTGTTCATGAACACCGTCCCGGTGCGCGCCCGCCTCGACCCCGCGCGGCCCGCCGCGGACCTGCTCGCCGACCTGCGGGACCAGCGGTCCGGGCTGATCGCGCACCAGCATCTGGGGCTGGCCGACGTCCAGCGGGCGGCCGGACCGGGCGCCGCGTTCGACACCATCGTGGTGTCGCAGGACTACCCGGACGCCGCCCCGGAGCCCGGCGGGCTGCCCGTCACCGGGCAGGCGACGGAGACGTCCGTCGCGCACTACCCGCTCAGCCTGGCGCTCCTCCCCGGCGACCCGCCGGTGCTGCGCCTGGAGTACCGGCCCGACGTGTTCGACGCCGCGACCGCCGACGCGCTCCTCGGGCGGCTGCTGCGGATCCTGGACGGGTTCGCGGCCGACTCCGGCCGCCCCCTCGCCGTCCTCGACGTCCTCACCCCCGCCGAACGGCGCGCCGTCCTGTCCGACTGGAACGGCGGCGGCCGCCCCGCCCCGGCGCGCCCGCTGCCGGACGCGTGCGCGGAGCGGGCCGCGCGGACCCCGGACGCCGACGCGGCCGACGTCCTCCCCGCGGACGCGGACCTCGACGCGCGCGCGAACCGGCTGGCGCACGCGCTGGCCGCCCGCGGCGTCGGCCCGGAGGACCGCGTCGCCGTCGTGCTGGAACGCTCACCGGACCTCGCGGCCGCCGCGCTCGGCGTCCTGCGGGCCGGGGCCGCGTACGTGCCGATCGACCCGGCCCGTCCGGCGGCCGAGATCGCGGCGGTGCTGCGCGACGCGGCGCCCGCGGCCGCGGTGTGCCGCCGCGCCGCGACGCCCCTCCTCGGGGACCGCGCCGAACCGCTGGTGTGGGACGGCCTGACCGCCGGGGCGCCCGCCGCCCCGGACGTCCCGCTCCCCGCGGACCTCGCGGCGTGCGTCGTCTACCCGGCCGGGGAGACGGGCCGCCCCCGGGGCGCCGTCCTGACGCGCCGGGCCCTGGCCGAGGCCGCCGCGCGGGTCGACCCGGCGCGGCTCATGGCGGCGGACGGCCCGCTGGCCGCCCCGGACGTCCCGCCGACGGCACGCCCCACCGGCACCACCGCGGTGTTCGTGCTGGACGGCTTCCTCCGCCCGGTCCCGCCCGGCGTGACCGGCGACCTGTACGTCGCGGACGCGGTCCGCGAGTTCGCGGGCCGCCCCGCGCCGACCGCCGCCCGCATCGTCGCCTGCCCCTACACGTCCGGCCGCATGTACCGCACGGGCCGCCTGGCGCGCTGGACGACCGGCGGCGACCTCGTCGACGCGGGCCCCGCCGGCGCGACCGCCCCGCCCGCCCCCGAACGGGACGGCCGCGAACGGGACGGCCGCGCCGGGCGCCGCGCCCCCGCGACGCCCGCCGAGGAGGTGCTGTGCGGGCTGTTCGCCGAGGTCCTCGCCGTCGACCGGGTCGGCGCCGACGAGTCGTTCTTCGCGCTCGGCGGCGACTCGCTGCAGGCCATGTGGCTCATCGCGCGGATCCGCGCCGTCATGGACGCCGAGATCGCCATCCGGGACCTGTTCGCGGCGCCGACCGTCGCCGGCGTGGCCCGGCGGCTCGCCGCCGACCGCGCCCCCGCCGAACTCGCGCCCCTCACCGCCCGCGAACGTCCCGACGTCGTACCGCCGTCGTACGCGCAGCGGCGGATGTGGTTCCTGAACCGGCTGGAGGAGTCCGGCGTGGGCGCCGGCTACGCCGTGCCCGTCGCGCTGCGGCTGTCCGGCGACCTGGACGCCGCGGCGCTGGAAGCGGCGCTCGGCGACGTCGCGGACCGGCACGAGACCCTCCGCACGATCTTCCCCGACCATGACGGCGACGCCCGCCAGGAGATCCTGCACGGCCCCGCGGGCCGCCCCCGGCTGGCCGTCGCCCCCGTCGCCGCGGACGGCGTCGCGGACGCCGTCGCCGCGGAGGTCGCGCGCGGCTTCGACCTCGCCCGCGAACTGCCGTGGCGGGCGCTGCTGCTGACGTCGTCCCCCACGGAGGCCGTGCTCGTCGTCACCGCCCACCACGTCGCGATGGACGCCTGGTCCCTGGACGTCCTCGCCCGGGACCTGCGGACGGCGTACACCGCCCGGAGGGCGGACCGCGCCCCCGACCTGCCGCCCCTGCCCGTCCAGTACGCCGACTACGCCCTGTGGCAGCGGGAGGCGCTCGGCGACCCCGACGACCCCGGCAGCGTGATCGCCGACCAGCTCCGCCACTGGCGCGGCGCCCTCGCCGGGCTGCCGGAGGAACTCGCCCTGCCCGCCGACCGGCCGCGCCCCGCCCGGTCGTCCTTCCGCGGCGGCCTCGTGCCGCTGTCGGTGGAACCGCACGTCCACGCCGCCCTCGCCGACGCGGCCCGCCGCAACGGCGGCACCCTCTTCATGGCGGCCCAGGCCGCCCTAGCGATGCTGCTGTCGCGGATGGGGGCGGGCACCGACGTCCCCCTCGGCACCCCCATCGCGGGCCGCGCCGACACGGCCCTCGCGGGCGTGGTCGGATTCTTCCTCAACACGCTGGTCCTGCGGACGGACGTCGGCGGCGACCCGTCGTTCGCCGAGCTGCTGGCCCGCGTGCGTGAGACCGACCTGGCGGCGTTCGCGCATCAGGACGTCCCGTTCGAGCGGCTGGTGGAGGACCTGAACCCGGTGCGTTCGCTGGCGCGGCACCCGCTGTTCCAGGTGATGCTCACCCTCGACAACGCCCCGGCCGCGAACTGGGACCTGCCGGGCCTGCACGTCCGGCCGCTGCCCGCCGTCCCGCTGCCCGCCAAGTTCGACCTCGCCGTCACCCTCGCCGAACGCCGAGACGGAACCGGAACCCCCGGCGGCCTCACCGGCGGCATCGAGTACGCGGCCGACCTGTTCGACGAGTCGACGGTGCGGGCGTTGTCGGAGCGTTTGGTGCGGGTGCTGGAGCAGGTCGCGGCGGATCCGGACGTGCGGGTGAGCGGCCTCGATGTGCTGTCGGTGGACGAGCGTCGGCTGGTGGTGGAGGGGTGGAACGCGACGGGTCGTCCGGTGCCGGGTGGTTCGCTGGTGGAGCTGTTCGAGGCGCAGGCGTCTCGGACTCCGGGCGCGGTCGCGGTGGTCGATGGTGGTGTGTCGTGGACGTTCGCGGAGTTGGACGCGCGGGCGAACGGTGTCGCGCGTGGTTTGGCGGGTCGTGGTGTGGGTCGTGGGTCGCTGGTGGGTGTGCGGATGCAGCGGTCTGCGGACTTGGTTGCGACGTTGCTGGGTGTGTTGAAGGCCGGGGCGGCGTACGTTCCGTTGGACGTTTCGCATCCGGAGGAGCGGCTGGCGTCGATCGTGGCGGAAGCCGGGATCTCGGTCGTGGTCGGTGACGACGATGTGTTCGAGCCGTTCGAGCACGCTCCCGGCGTAGCCGTCTCCCCGGACGACCTGGCGTACGTCATGTACACCTCCGGTTCGAGCGGAGAGCCGAAGGGTGTCGCCGTCACGCACGGCAACGTCGCCGCGTTCGCGCTGGACAGAGCGTGGCGTGACGATGTCGTGGAATGCGTGTTGGTGCAGGCGAACCATGCGTTCGATGCGTCGACGTACGAAATCTGGGCTCCGCTCCTGCACGGTGGTCGGTTGGTGATCGCTCCGCCCGGCAAGGTGGACGCGGTCGAGCGTGGGGCGCTGATCGCCGATCACGGCGTGACGAACGTGCACGCCACGGCCGGCTTGTTCCGGGTGCTGGCCGAGCAGTCCCCGGAGATCTTCGCGGGTGTTCGTGAGGTGTCGACCGGTGGTGACGTGGTGTCGTCGTCCGCGATCCGTAACCTCCTGGAGGCGCACCCTGACCTGGTGGTCCGTTCGACCTACGGGCCGACGGAGACGACGGCGTTCGCCACTCACGTTCCCTTCGCGAACGGTGACGAGGTTCCGGCTGCCGTGCCGATCGGTCGTCCGCTGGACAACACCCGGGTCTTCGTCTTGGACGAGTTCCTGCATCCGGTTCCGCCGGGCGTGGTGGGGGAGTTGTACATCGCGGGCGAAGGCGTGGCGCGCGGCTACGTCGGACGTCCCGTCCTGACGGCGGAGCGTTTCGTCGCCAACCCCTTCGGCGGTTCCGGCCGCATGTACCGGACGGGTGACCTGGCCCGGTGGACGCCCGACGGGCAGTTAATGTTCGAGGGACGTGCCGACGAGCAGGTGAAGATCCGCGGTTTCCGGATCGAACCGGCCGAGGTCGAAACTGTTCTGGCGGCCCACGAGAACGTCGTCCAGGCCGCCGTCATCGCCCGCGAAGACCAACCAGGAATCAAGCGCCTCGTCGCCTACATCGTCGGCGACGCGGACGAGACGACGCTGCGAGAGTTCACGAACGCGCGCTTGCCCGACTACATGGTCCCGGCGGCGTTCGTCTCCCTGGACGCCATCCCCGTCACCCGCAACGGCAAGCTCGACCGCGCTGCCCTCTCTGCACCCGCGTTCGCGGGGGCGTCCTCGGGGCGCGCGGCTGCGACGCCGGACGAGGAACTGCTCTGCGAACTGTTCGCCGACGTGCTCGGCCTGGAACGGGTCGGTGCCGACGATTCGTTCTTCGCGCTCGGCGGCGACTCGATCACCTCGATGCTGGTCGTGTCGCGGGCCCGCCGGGCGGGGCTGGTGGTGTCCGTGCGGCAGGTGTTCGAGCACCGGACGCCGGCCGCGCTCGCGGCGGCGGCGGTGCGGGCCCGCCCGGACGGCCGCGGCGAGGCCCCGGACATGGGGAGCGGCCCGGTTCCGCCGACCCCGGTGATGCTGGAGCTGGCCGCACGGTCGCGGACGCTCGGACCTGCCGCGAGAGTCGGCCAGTCGATGCGGGTGAGCGTTCCGGCCGGGCTGTCGGAGGAACGGCTCGTGGCGGCGGTGCGGGCGGTCCTCGACCGTCACGACATGCTCCGCGCCCGGCTGGAGGCGGATCCCGGCGGCGGGTCCTGGCACCTGGTCGTGCCGCCCGTGGGCTCGGGTGAGGCGACGCCGGCCCGCGACCTCGTCCGGCGAGTGTCCGCGGCGGGGCTGGACGACGCGGCGCTCGGCGAACTCGCGGAGCGCGAAGCCGATCACCTGGATCCGCGGGCCGGGGCGATGGTGCGGGTGGTGTGGCTTGACGCGGGCCCCGATGCGCCGGGGCGGTTGCTGCTGGTGGTGCATCACCTGGTGGTGGATGGCGTGTCGTGGCGGGTGCTGCTGCCCGACCTCGCGGCGGCGTACGCCGATCCGAGCGGGCTGGAGCCGGTGGGGACGTCGTTCGGGCGCTGGGCGCGGGAACTCGCCGAGCAGGCCGTGAGTCCGGTCCGGGCAGGGGAGTTGCCGGAGTGGACGCGGATCCTGGACGGCCCCGCCCTGGAGATCGCGAAACCGGACGCCGGGACCGGCGACGAGGTTCCGCAGGTCAATGTCACCGTGCCTGTGGAGGTCGCCTCGGCGCTGCTGCGGCGGGTCGCGGTGGTGTTCCACGCGGGTGTGGACGAGGTGCTGCTGGCGGGGTTGGCGGCGGCGGTGGTCGAGTGGTCCGGGGAGGGCGCGTCCGCGCAGTTTTTGGTGGACGTCGAGCGGCATGGTCGTGAGGCGTTGGCGCCGGGCATGGATCTGTCGCGGACGGTGGGGTGGTTCACGGCGTCCCATCCGGTTCGGCTGGACGCCTCCGGCGTCGATCCGGCGCGGGTGCGGGCAGGCGGGACCGACGCCGGGGTACTGGTCAAGCGGGTGAAGGAGCAGGTGCGGAACGTCCCGGCCGATGGCCTCGGTTACGGGATGCTGCGGCACCTGAACCCCGACACCGCCCCGGCGCTTGCGGGTCTGCCCGCCGCCCAGATCGGCTTCAACTACCTCGGCCGCTTCGCCGCCGCCGAAGGCGCGTGGCTTCCGATGGGCGCGGGGCTCGACGGCGTCGGCGGTGCCGACGGCCCGCCTCCGCACGTCCTCGACGCCGAGGCGATCGTCCACGACCTTCCCGGCGGGCCGGAGCTCGTCCTCAGGCTGAGCGGGCCCGGTGCGCGGATCGCCCGCCGGACGCTCGACGAGCTGGCCGGGCGCTGGGCGGCGATGCTCGGCGGCCTGGCCGCGCACGCCGCCGACCCGTCCGCCGGCGGGCACACCCCCTCCGACTTCCCCCTCGTGAACCTGGACCAGGACCAGGTCGACGAACTCCAGAACGCCGCGCCCTCGCTGACCGACGTGTGGCCGCTGTCGCCCCTCCAGGAGGGACTGCTCTTCCACGCCGGATACGACGCGCGGGCCCGCGACGTCTACGTCGAGCAGCGTTCGCTCGACCTGGCGGGTCCCGTGGACGCGGACGTCCTGCGCGCGTCGTGGCAGGCGCTGCTCGACCGGCATCCCGGTCTGCGCGCGGGGTTCCGGCAGCCGACCGGGGCGCGTCCCGTCCAGGTGATCATGCGGGACGTGTCCGTGCCGTGGGGCGTGCGGGACCTGACGCGCCTCGGGGACGGAGCCGACGCGGAGGCGGACCGCCTCGCCGCACGCGAGCACGCTCGGCGGCTCGACATGGCGGAGCCGCCGCTGCTGCGCGTCCTGCTGCTGAAGCTGGCGGAGAACCGGCACCGCATGGTGCTGACGATGCACCACATCGTCCTCGACGGGTGGTCGCTGCCGATCCTCTTCCAGGAGTTGTCGCAGGTGTACGCGGCGGGCGGCGACGCGAGCGTCCTGCCCCCGGCGACGTCCTACCGCGACTACCTGGCGTGGCTCGGCCGCCAGGACGCGGACGCGGCACGGACGGCATGGACGGCCGAACTCGCGGGGACCGCCGAGCCGACGCGCGTCGCGCCGTCCGACGCGGGCGAGCAGGACCCCGACCACCTGGTCGCGCCGTTCGGCGGCGGTCTCGTGCAGGGGTTGCGGGACGTCGCTCGAGAGCACGGCCTGACGCTGAACACGATCGTCCAGGGAGCGTGGGCTTCGGTCGTGGGGGTTCTGGCCGGTCGCCGGGACGTGGTGTTCGGCGCGACGGTGTCGGGTCGTCCTGCCGAGCTTCCCGGTGTGGAGCGGATGCTGGGGTTGTTCATCAACACGGTGCCGGTCCGGGTGGAGCTGGACCCGGGGCGCCCGATGGCGGAGATGCTGGCGGGGCTTCAGGAGCGGCAGTCGGCGCTGATGGCGCACCAGCATCTCGGGCTCGCGGAGATCCAGCGCCTCGCCGGGCCCGGCGCTTCCTTCGACACGCTCCTCGTGTACGAGAACTTCCCCGAGGCCGACCTGCCGTCCGGCCCGTCCGGCCTCGACGTCACCGGCGTCCACGCACGCGACGCGGCGCACTACCCGCTGATCCTCGGCGTGATGCCGCAGGACGGTGAACTGCGGCTGGACTACCGGCCGGACGTGTTCGACGAGGCGACGGCCCGAGCCTTGCTCGACCGCGTGACGCGCGTGCTGGAGCAGGTGGCGACCGACCCGCACCTTCGCGTCCGGAACCTCGAACTGCTGTCGGGCGACGAGCGCCGACTGGTGGTGGAGGAGTGGAACGCGACGGCGCGTCCGGTGCCGGCCGGTTCGCTGGTCGAGCTGTTCGAGGCGCAGGCGTCTCGGACTCCCGACGCCGTTGCCGTGATCGCGGACGGTGTGGAGCGGACGTTCGCGGAGCTGGACACCTGGGCGAACGGTGTCGCGCGTGGTTTGAGTGGCCGTGGTGTGGGTCGTGGGTCGCTGGTGGGTGTGCGGATGCAGCGGTCTGCGGACTTGGTCGCGACGTTGCTGGGGGTGCTGAAGGCCGGTGCAGCATACGTCCCGTTGGACGTCTCGCACCCGGCGGACCGTGTGGCGTCGATCGTCGCGGAAGCCGGGATCTCGGTCGTGCTGACGGACGACGACGCGTTCCAGCCGTTCGAGCACGCTCCCGGTGTGGTCGTTTCGCCGGACGATCTGGCGTACGTCATGTACACCTCCGGTTCGACGGGGGTCCCGAAGGGTGTCGCGGTCACGCACGGCAACGTCGCGGCGTTCGCGCTGGACACGGCGTGGCGCGATGACGTCGTGGAATGCGTCCTGATGCAGGCGAACCATGCGTTCGATGCGTCGACGTACGAGATCTGGGCTCCGCTCCTGCGCGGCGGTCGGTTGGTGATCGCTCCGCCCGGCAAGGTGGATGCGGCGGAACGTGGTGCGTTGATCGCCGAGCACGGCGTGACGAACGTGCACGCGACGGCCGGCCTGTTCCGGGTGCTGGCAGAGCAGTCGCCGGAAATCTTCGCGGGTGTTCGTGAGGTGTCGACCGGTGGTGACGTCGTGTCGTCCACCGCGATCCGCAACCTCCTGGAGGCGCACCCCGATCTGGTGGTCCGTTCGACCTACGGGCCGACGGAGACGACGGCGTTCGCGACGCACGTTCCGTACAGGTCCGGCGACGACGTCCCGGCGGCGGTGCCGATCGGTCGTCCGCTGGACAACACCCGGATGTACGTTCTCGACGAGTTCTTACGCCCGGCACCCCCCGGCATGGTCGGGGAGCTGTACATCGCGGGCGAAGGGCTCGCGCGCGGCTACGTCGGACGTCCCGTACTGACGGCGGAGCGGTTCGTCGCCAACCCCTTCGGCGGCTCGCCCCGCATGTACCGGACGGGTGACCTGGCCCGGTGGACGCCGGACGGAAATCTGGTGTTCGAGGGGCGTGCCGACGAGCAGGTGAAGATCCGGGGCTTCCGGATCGAGCCGGCCGAGGTCGAGGTGGTGCTCGCGGCCCACGAGAACGTCGTCCAGGCCGCCGTCATCGCCCGCGAGGATCAGCCGGGCGTCAAGCGGCTCGTCGCGTACATCGTCGGCGACGCGGACGAGTCGACGCTGCGGGAGTTCGCCGCCGCCAAGCTCCCCGACTACATGGTCCCGGCCGCGTTCGTCTCCCTGGAGGCCATCCCCGTCACCCGCAACGGCAAGCTCGACAGGAGTGCCCTCCCCGCGCCCGCGTTCGCGGGGGCGTCCTCGGGGCGCGCGGCTGCGACGCCGGACGAGGAGCTGCTCTGCGAGGTGTTCGCCGATGTGCTCGGCCTGGAACGGGTCGGTGCGGAGGATTCGTTCTTCGCGCTCGGCGGCGACTCGATCATGTCGATGCTGGTCGTGTCGCGGGCCCGCCGGGCGGGGCTGCTGCTCTCCGCGCGGCAGGTGTTCGAGTTGCGCACGCCCGCCGCGCTGGCGCGGGCGGCCGAGTCGGGACGGGTGGACGAACCGGTCGAGCGGGGCACGGGGGCCGTGCCGCTGACGCCCGTGATGCTCGACGTGCTCGAACGGTCGGGGGCCGCGGCGCTGTCCGGGCCGTTCGGCCAGTCGATGCTGGCGATCGTGCCGCCGGGCCTGAACCAGAACCGCCTGGGGGCGGCGCTGCGCGCCGTCGTGGATCACCACGACATGCTCCGCGCGAGGCTGCGGCGGTCGCAGGACGGTACCTGGGAGCTGGACGTTCCGCCGCCGGGCGGCACCGAGGTCCCGCTGCGGCGCGTCCGGACGCCCGCGCCGGACGGTTCGGCGCTCGATGACCTGGTGGAGCGCGAGGCCGCGCGCCTCGACCCGCGGGCCGGGGCGATGGTGCGGGCGGTCTGGTTCGACGCGGGGCGGGACGCGCCGGGGCGGTTGCTGCTGGTGGTGCATCACCTGGTGGTGGATGGCGTGTCGTGGCGGGTGCTGCTGCCCGACCTCGCGGCGGCGTACGCCGATCCGGGCGGCTTGGAGCCGGTGGGGACGTCGTTCCGGCGCTGGGCGCGGGAACTGGCGGCCCTGTCGCGGAGCGGGGCGCGGGTCGGTGAGCTGCCCGAGTGGAGGCGCGTCCTCGACCGTCCCGAACCGCTGATCGGGGACCGCCCGCTGGATCCGGCGTCGGACACCGTCGCGGCCGGTGAGAACCGCGCCGCCGTGACCGTCCCCGGCGAGGTCGCCTCGGCGCTGCTGCGGCGGGTCGCGGTGGTGTTCCACGCGGGTGTGGACGAGGTGCTGCTGGCGGGGTTGGCGGCGGCGGTGGCCGAGTGGTCCGGGGAGGGCGCGTCCGCGCAGTTTTTGGTGGACGTCGAGCGGCACGGTCGTGAGGCGTTGGCGCCGGGCATGGATCTGTCGCGGACGGTGGGGTGGTTCACGGCGTCCCATCCGGTTCGGCTGGACGCCTCCGGCGTCGATCCGGCGCGGGTGCGGGCAGGCGGGACAGACGCCGGGGTGCTGGTCAAGCGGGTGAAGGAGCAGGTGCGGAACGTCCCGGTCGACGGTCTCGGTTACGGGATGCTGCGGCACCTGAACCCGGACACCGCCCCGGTCTTGGCGGACCTGCCCGCCGCCCAGATCGGCTTCAACTACATGGGCCGCTTTGCGGCGGCCGGGGACGGTGCCGGGGACGGTGCCGGGTGGAGACCCGCCGGGGAGGCGGCGCTGGGCGGGTCCGCCGGTCCGGCGATGGCGTTCGGGCACGCGCTGGAGGCGGGCGGCGTCGTGCTCGACCGGCCCGGGGGGCCGGAGCTCGCGCTGTCGCTCGCGGCGCCGGCCGGGCTCGTGGACGCGGCGGCGCTGGACGACCTGGCCGGGCGCTGGGCGGCGATGCTCGGCGGCCTGGCCGCGCACGCCGCCGACCCGTCCGCCGGCGGGCACACCCCCTCCGACTTCCCCCTCGTGAACCTGGACCAGGACCAGGTCGACGAACTGCAGGCCGCCGTCCCGACGCTGGCCGACGTGTGGCCGCTGTCGCCCCTCCAGGAGGGACTGCTCTTCCACGCCGGATACGACGGGGCCGCCGGGGACGTCTACGTGTGGCAGCGTTCGCTGGAGTTCACCGGCCCGCTGGACGCCGCCGTGCTGCGGGCGTCGTGGCAGGCCCTGCTGGACCGGCACGCCAACCTGCGGGTCGCGTTCCTGCGTCCGGACGGACGGGACGGGCACGTGCAGGCCGTCGCGGACGGGCTCGCGCTGCCGTGGCGCGAGGTCGACCTGTCGGGGCTCGCGGACGCAGACGCGGAGACCCGCGCGGAGCGGATCGCGGACGACGAGCGGGCGCGGGGGTTCGACGTGGCCGCGCCGCCGCTGCTGCGGCTCGTCCTGGTGCGGCTCGCCGCGGAGCGGCACCGGCTCGTGGTCACCCAGCACCACATCGTGCTGGACGGCTGGTCGCTGCCGCTGCTGTTCCGGGAGCTGTCGCGGGTGTACGCGGCGGGCGGCGACGCGGGGCCCGGCGTCCTGCCGCCGGTGGCGCCCTACCTCGACTACCTGGCGTGGCTGCGCCGCCAGGACCGGGAGGCGGCCCGGGAAGCGTGGCGGCGGGAGCTGGCGGGGGCGGACGAGCCGACGCTGGCGGGCCCGGTCGAACCGGGGGCCGTCCACACCCCCGTACGGCACGTCGTCACCCACCTGGACGCGGGCCTCGCCGCGCGTCTTCAGGACGTCGCCCGGGAGCACGGGCTCACGCCGAACACGGTGTTCCAGGGCATGTGGGCGGTGCTCGTGGGCGTCATGGCCGGTCGCCGGGACGTGGTGTTCGGCGCGACGGTGTCGGGTCGTCCTGCCGAGCTTCCCGGTGTGGAGCGGATGCTGGGACTGTTCATCAACACCGTGCCCGTCCGGGTCGAATTGGACCCCGGGCGTCCGACGGTGGAGGTGCTGGCCGCGCTTCAGGAGCGGCAGTCGGCGCTGATGGCGCACCAGCATCTCGGGCTCGCGGAGATCCAGCGCCTCGCCGGGCCCGGCGCCTCCTTCGACACGCTCGTCGTCTACCAGAACTTCCCGGCGTCCCCGCCGCGGCTCGCGGGCCGCGACGTGGCGTGGGCGGGCGGCGAGGACTCCGCGCACTACCCGATGACGCTGGTCGTGACGCCGGCGCCCGGCGCCGGGACCGAGCTCCGGCTGGAGTACCGGCCCGAGGCGTTCGACGAGGAGACCGTCCGGGCGGTGGCGGGGCGGCTGGCGCGGCTGCTGGCGCAGGTGGCGGACGACCCGGCGACGCGGGTCGCGGCGCTGGAGGCGCTGACCGGGGACGAGCGCCGCCGGGTCCTGCACGCGTGGAACGACACCGGCCGTCCCGTCCCGGACGGGACGCTGCCGGACCTGTTCGAGGCGCAGGTGGCCCGCACCCCGGACGCGGCCGCGCTGGACGACGGCGAGACGGAGTGGACGTACGCGGAACTGGACGCGCGCGCCAACCGGGTCGCGCACGAGCTGATCGCGCGGGGCGTCGGCCCGGAGGACCTCGTCGGGGTCGTGATGGAGCGGACGGCGGACCTGTACGCGGTGCTGCTCGGCGTGATGAAGGCGGGCGCCGCGTACGTGCCGGTCGACCCGGGGTACCCGGCGGAGCGGATCGCGTTCACGCTGTCGGACGCGCGTCCCGCCGTGGTGGTCTGCACGTCCGCCACCGCCGGCGCGGCGGGGGCGGCGGGCGCCGACCGGATCGTGTGGGACGACCCGGCGACGGCGGCGGTGCTGGCGTCCCGTCCCGCGACGGCGCCCGCCGACGCGGAGCGGGCGGCGCCGCTGCGGCCCGCGCATCCCGCGTACGTCATCTACACGTCCGGGTCCACCGGCGCCCCGAAGGGCGTGGCGGTGCCGCACCGGGGCGTCGTGAACTACGTGACGTGGCGGGCGGACGCCTACGGCTGGGGGCCGGGGGAGCGGGTGCTGCAGTTCGCCGCGGTGTCGTTCGACACGTCGGTGTCGGAGATTTACGGGGCGCTGACGTGCGGCGCGACGCTGTGCGTGGCGCGGCGCGCGGCGGACCTCGCGGCGGAGCTGGCGGAGCTGTCGGTGACGGCGGCGACGTTCACGCCGTCGGTGCTGGAGTCGCTGGCGGACGCGGCGGAGTCCCCGGCGGTGCGCGGCATCCGGACGATCGTGACGGCGGGCGAGGAGTGCACGCCGGAGCTGGTGCGGCGGTGGGCGCCGGGCCGCGCGTTCCACAACGAGTACGGGCCCACCGAGGCGTCGGTCGACGTCACCTGCTGGACGGCCCCGCCGGACGGCGTCCCGGGCAGCGTCCCGGAGCCGGTCCCGGTGGGCGGGCCGATCGCGAACGTGCGGGTCCACGTGCTCGACGGGTTCCTGCGGCCGGTGCCGCCCGGCGTCGTCGGCGAGGTGTACGTGTCGGGCGCCGGCGTGACCCGCGGCTACGTGCGCCGCCCCGTCCTGACGGCGGAACGGTTCGCGGCGTGCCCGTTCGGCCGTCCCGGGGAGCGGATGTACCGGACGGGCGACCTGGCGCGGTGGTCCGGCGGCGGGGAGCTGGTGTTCGCGGGCCGCGCCGACGAGCAGGTGAAGATCCGCGGGTTCCGGGTGGAGCCGGGGGAGATCGAGGCGGTCCTGGCGGGGCATCCGGGCGTGGACCGCGCGGCGGTGGTCGTCCGGACGGACGGCGGCGTGAAGCGGCTCGTCGCGTACGTGGTGCCGGCGTCGCCGGGCGGGGCCGGCGCGGCGGCGCTGCGCGAGCACGTCGCGGCGCGGCTGCCCGACCACATGACGCCGGCCGCGGTGATCGAGGTGGACGCGATCCCGGTGACCGCGCACGGGAAGCTGGACCGGGCGGCGCTGCCCGCCCCCGACTTCGCGGGCCTCGCCACCGGGCGGGCCCCGGCGGGGCCGCGCGAGGAGCTGCTGTGCCGGCTGTTCGCGCAGGTCCTCGGCCTGGAGCGGGTGGGCGCGGACGACTCGTTCTTCGCGCTCGGCGGCGACTCGATCATGTCGATGCTGGTGGTGGCGCGGGCGCGGCGGGACGGGCTGGCCCTCACCCCGCGGCAGGTCTTCGAGCAGCGCACCGCGGCGGCGCTGGCCCGGGTCGCCGCCGACGTCGGCGCCGCCCCCGGCGCGGACGCGGGCGGCGCGGCGGAGCCGGACGAGCCGACTGGGCGGGTCCCGCTGACCCCGGTGATGCTGGACCTCGCCGAACGGTCGGGCCCGGCGGCGCTCGCGGGCGGGTTCTGCCAGTCGATGCTGCTGTCGGTGCCGCCCGGCCTGCGGCGGGACGTGGTGACCGGCGGCGTGCGGGCGCTCCTCGACCGCCACGACGTGCTGCGGGCCCGGCTGGACGTGCCCGCGTCCGGCGGCGTCCCGAGCCTGCTGGTGCCGGGGCGCGGGACGGTGCGGGCGGAGGACCGCGTGCGGCGCGTCGACGTCGCCGGCCTGGACGGGCGCGCGCTCGCCGACGCGATCGCCGGGCCGTCCCGGGAGGCCGTGGACCGGCTCGACGCGCGGGCGGGGAACCTGCTCCAGGCCGTGTGGTTCGACGCGGGACCGGACGCGCCCGGACGGCTGCTGCTCGTCGTCCACCACCTGGCGGTGGATGGTGTGTCGTGGCGGGTGCTCGTGCCCGACCTGGCCGCCGCCTGCACCGCCCTCGCCGAGGGCCGCGCACCGGACCCGCAGCCCGCCGGGACGTCGTTCCGCCGCTGGGCGCTGGACCTGGCGGCGGGCGCGGCCGGGCGCGCCGGGGAGCTGCCGGTGTGGCGGCGGATCCGGTCGGTGTCCGAGCCGCCGCTCGGGTCCCGGCCGCTGGACCCGGCGCGGGACACGATCGGCGCGGGCCTGCACGAGACGGAGCGGCGGCTCGCGGCGCCGGTGACGGGCGCGCTGCTGACGCGCGTCCCTGCGGCCTTCCACGCGGGCGTCGACGACGTGCTGCTGGCCGGGCTCGCCGCCGCCGTCGCCGAGTGGCGGCGCGCCCGCGGCCGGGCCGCGTCCGCCGTCCTCGTCGACGTGGAGGGTCACGGGCGGGTGCCGCTGACGCCCGGGGCGGACCTGACCCGGACGGTCGGCTGGTTCACCGGCTCGCACCCGGTCCGGCTCGACCCGGGCGAGCCGGACGGCGCGGACGTGCGCGCGGGCGGCCCGGCGGCGGGCGCCCTCGTCAAGCGGATCAAGGAGCAGCTCCGGGAGGTGCCGGGCGACGGCCTCGGGCACGGGATGCTGCGCCGCCTGCACCCCGCGGCGGCCCGGGAGCTGGCCGGCCTGCCCGAACCCCAGATCGGGTTCAACTACATGGGCCGCTTCACCGCCGCGGACGCGGACGGCACGGGCGGCGCGGACGGTCACTGGCGGCCGGTCGAGGACGGCGCGGTGGGCGGCGCCGCCGATCCCGCGATGGCGGTGCTGCACGCGCTGGAGGCGGGCGCCGTGGTGCTCGACCGTCCGTCCGGGCCGGAGCTGACGCTGACGCTCGCGTCCCCGGTGGGGCTGCTGGACCGGGCCGACCTGGACGAGCTGGCCGGGGCGTGGGCGGACCTGCTCGCCGGGCTGGCCGCGCACGACGCCGCGCCCGGCACCGCCCGCACCCCGTCGGACTTCCCGCTGGTGACGCTCGACCAGGACGAGATCGACGAGTTCCAGATCAAGCTCGCGGAGAGGAATGCGCAGTGAGCCAGCCGCGGATCGAGGACGTGTGGCCGCTTTCGCCGCTGCAGGAGGGCCTGCTGTTCCACGCCGGCTACGACGCCGGGCACGAAGCCGGGCACGGGGACGCCGGGCACGGGGACGGGCCGGGCGGGGGGCGCGGCGGCGCCCGCGACGTGTACGTCGTGCAGGGCGTGGTCGGGCTGACCGGCGACCTGGACCCGGCGGTGCTGCGGGCGTCCTGGCAGGCGCTGCTGGACCGGCACGCGGTGCTGCGCGCCGGGTTCCAGCGGCGCGGCACGGGCGACCCGGTGCAGCTCGTCGCCGCCGGGGTGGCGCTGCCGTGGGACGAGCGGGACCTGTCGGCGCTCGCGCCGGCGGACGCCGAGGCCGCGGCGGCCGAGCTGGCGGCCGCGGAACGCGCCCGGCGGTTCGATCCGGAGGTGCCGCCGCTGCTGCGGCTGCTGCTGGTGCGGCTCGGCCCCGGCCGGTACCGCATGGTGCTCACCCTGCACCACCTGATCATGGACGGCTGGTCGCTGCCGGTGCTGTTCGAGGAGCTGTCGCGGGTGTACGCGGCGGGCGGCGACCCGTCGGGGCTGCCGCCCGTGACGTCCTTCCGGGACTACCTGGTGTGGCTGGGCGGCCGGGACCGCGGCGCCGCCCGGGACGCGTGGCGGCGGGAGCTCGCGGGCCTGCCCGGCCCGACCCTCGTCGGCCCCGCGCACGGCGCGGGCGCGGACGGCGCCGCCGGCACGGCCCCGGCCGCGGGTCCGGGCGGGGCGCCGCTTCCGGCGCGCGCCGCGACCCGGCTCGGCGGGGACCTCGCGGCGCGGCTGCGCCGGGTCGCCCGCGGCCTCGGCGTCACCCTGAACACGGTGACGCAGGCGGCGTGGGGGCTGCTGGTCGGGCAGCTCACCGGGCGTTCCGACGTCGTGTTCGGCGCGATCGTCTCCGGGCGGCCGATGGAGCTGCCGGGCGTGGAGCGCATGGTCGGCCTGTTCATCAACACCGTGCCGGTCCGCGTCGCCGCCGCCCCCGGCGACACCCTCGCCGGGACCCTGACCCGCCTGCAGGCCGCCCAGTCCGCGCTGCTCGACCACCAGCACCTCGGGCTGACGGAGATCCGCCGCGCCGCCGGGGACGGCGCGGTGTTCGACACCCTCATCGTCCACCAGAACTACCCGCGGAACCCGGACGGGCCGCTCCGCCTCGACGGGCTCGACGTCGGCGGGGGCGGCGGCGAGGACGCGTCCCACTACCCGCTCACCCTCGTGGTCACCCCCGGCGACGACGAGCTGGAGCTGCGGCTCGACTACCGGCCGGACCTGTTCGACGAGCGCGCCGCGTGGGCGCTGCTGGACCGCCTGGTGCGGGTGCTGGAGCAGACGGCCGCCGACCCGCTCGCCCGCGTCGCGGACGTGGACGTGCTGACGCCCGAGGAGCGCCGAACCGTCCTGCACGGGTGGAACGACACCGCCCGGCCCGTCCCCGACGCGTCCCTCGTGGACCTGTTCGAGGCGCAGGCCGCGCGGACGCCCGGCGCGGTCGCCGTCGCCGGCCCCGACGCGTCCGGGACGGACGTGACGTGGACGTACGCCGACCTGGACGCCCGCGCCGACGCGGTGGCGCGCGCGCTGGTCCGCCGCGGCGTCCGCCCCCACGACCTCGTCGGCGTCGTCCGGGAACGCTCGGCGGAGCTGGTGCCCGTGCTGCTGGGCGTCCTGAAGGCGGGCGCCGCCTACCTGCCGCTGGACCCCGCCCACCCGGAGGAGCGCCGCCGCGCGATCATCGAGGAGGCCGGCGTGTCGGTCGTCCTCACCGACGCCGACGCGTTCGACCCCGCCGCCGAGCCACCGGACGCCCCCGGCCCGGACGCCCCCGGCCCGGACGTGCGCGGACCGGCCCGCCGGGTGCCGCCGCAGGGCCTCGCGTACGTGATGTACACGTCGGGGTCGACCGGCGCGCCGAAGGGCGTGGCCGTCACCCACGCGAACGTCGTCGCGTTCTGCCTGGACGAGGCGTGGCGCGACGACGTCGTCGAGAGCGTCCTCGTGCACGCCAACCACGCGTTCGACGCGTCCACCTACGAGATCTGGACGCCGCTGCTGCACGGCGGGCGCCTCGTCGTCGCGCCGCCCGGCCGCGTCGACGCCGCCGAACGTGCCCGCCTCATCGCCGCGCACCGCGTCACGAACGTGCACGTCACCGCCGGGCTGTTCGCCGCGCTCGCCGACCAGGCGCCGTGGATGTTCGCGGGCGTGCGGGAGGTGTCGACCGGCGGCGACGTCGTCTCCGCCACCGCCGTCCGCGCGCTGCTGGAGGCCCACCCCGGGCTCGTCGTGCGCACCACCTACGGGCCGACGGAGACGACCGCGTTCACCGCCCAGGTCGCCTACACCGCGAGCGAGGGCGTCCCCGCGGCGGTGCCGCTCGGGTTCCCGATGGACAACGCCCGCGCGTACGTCCTGGACGAGTTCCTGCGCCCGGTCCCGCCGGGCGTGGTGGGCGAGCTGTACATCGCGGGCGCCGGGGTGGCGCGCGGCTACGCCGGGCGTCCCGCGCTCACCGCCGAACGGTTCGTCGCGTGCCCGCACGCCGGGCCCGGCGAGCGCGTCTACCGCACCGGCGACCTCGCGAGCTGGGGCGCCAACGGGGTGCTGCGGTTCGCGGGCCGCGCGGACGGCCAGGTGAAGATCCGCGGGTTCCGCATCGAGCCCGCCGAGGTGGAGTCCGTGCTCGGCGCGCACGACGACGTCGCCCGCGCGACGGTCGTGGTCCGCGAGGACCGGCCGGGCGCCCGCCGCCTCGTCGGCTACGTCGTCGCGGCCCCGGGCGCCGCCCCCGATCCCGCGGCGCTGCGCGCGTTCGCCGCCGCGCGGCTCCCCGAGTACATGGTCCCCGCCGAGGTGGTCCCGCTGGACGAGATCCCGGTGACCGCGAACGGCAAAGTGGACCGCGCGGCGCTGCCCGCCCCCGCCGCCGCGGCGGCGACCGGGCGCGGTCCCGCGACCCCCGCCGAGGAGCTGCTGTGCGGGCTGTTCGCCGACGTCCTCGGCCTCGACGCGGTCGGCGCCGAGGACTCGTTCTTCGCGCTCGGCGGCGACTCCATCACCTCGATGCTGGTGGTGGCGCGGGCCCGCCGCGCGGGCCTCGCGCTGTCCGCCCGGCAGGTGTTCGAGCACCGCACCCCCGCCGCCCTCGCGAGCGTCGCCGGCCGCGCCGACGCCGCCGAGACCGCCGGCGGCCCGGACCCCGACGACGGCCCCTACGGCGACGTCCCCCTCACGCCCGCGATGCTGGAGATGGCCGGACGCGCCGACCTGACCGGCCCGCTCAGCCAGGCGATGCTCGTGACGCTCCCGCCGGACGCCGGCCACGACCGGATCGAGGCCGCCGTCCGCGCCGTCCTCGACCACCACGACATGCTGCGGGCCCGCCTCCGCCGCACCGCCGCGGGCGACCGGGTCCTGACGGTCCCGCCGCCCGGCGCCGCCGTCCGCGTCCCCCGCGTCGACGTGTCCGGGCCGGGGCCCGTCCCGTGGCGGGACGTCGCCGAACGGGAGGCCGCGCGCGCCGCCCGCGACCTCGACCCCGAGGCGGGCGTCATGCTGCGCGCCGTCCGGCTGGACGCCGGGCCCCGCGAACCCGGCCGGCTGCTGCTCGTCGCGCACCACCTCGTGGTGGACGGCGTGTCGTGGCGGGTGCTGGTGCCCGACCTCGCCGCCGCCCACCGCGACCCGGACGCCCCGCTCCCCCCGGCCGGGACCCCGTTCCGCGCCTGGGCGCGGCGCCTCGCCGCGCAGGCGGCGGGCCAGGCCCGCGTCGACGAGCTGCCCGCCTGGCGCGACCTGCTCGCCGGGCCCGACCCGGTGCTCGGCGCCCGCCGCCCCGACCCGGCCCGCGACACGGTCGCCGCCGGGCTCCGCACCGCGTCCGCGGCCGTCACCGGCGGGACGGCCGCCGCGCTGCTCGACCGCGTCCCCGCCGCGTTCCACGCCACCGTCGACGACGTCCTGCTGGCGGGCCTCGTCGCGGCCGTCGCCGAATGGCGGCGGGCGCGCGGCGGCGCCCTCGCCGGCGGGCTGCCGGTGAGCGTCGAGGGGCACGGCCGCGACCCGATCGCGCCCGGCGTCGACGTCGCCCGCACCGTCGGCTGGTTCACCGCCGCCCGCCCCGTCCGGCTCGACCCCGGCGCGGTGGACCCCGCCGAGGTCCGCGCGGGCGGCCTCGCCGCCGGGATCCTGCTCAAACGCGTCAAGGAGCGGCTGCGCGCCGTCCCCGGCGACGGCCTCGGCCACGGCATGCTGCGCCACCTCAACCCGGCGACCGCCCCGGTCCTCGCCGCGCTGCCCGCCCCGCAGATCGGCTTCACGCATCTCGGCCGCCTCCCCGCCGTCCCGCCCGGCGCGGCGCGCCCCGAACCGTGGCAGGGGGAACTGCTCGACGGCGGAGCCGCCGCCGGCACCGCCGTCGCGCACGCCCTCGACGCCACCGCCGCCGTCCACGACGCGCCCGGCGGGCCCCGCCTCGCCCTCACCCTCGTCGCCCCCGCCGGCGTCCTCGACCGGACCGACGTGGACGCCCTCGCCGCCGGCTGGTCCGCCATGCTGCGCGGCCTCGCCGCCCACGCCGCCGACCCCCGCAGCGGCGGCCACACTCCGTCCGACTTCCCGCTCACCGAACTCAGCCAGGACGAACTGGACGAGTTCGCCGCGATCGCCGACGAGTTCGAAGGCCGGGGCCTCACCACCTGACGCCCCCGCCGACCGCCCGAGCACCCGGAGGGACACACCGGTGAACAACTCAGCGCTCGCCGAGGTCTGGCCGCTGTCGCCCCTGCAGGAGGGGCTGCTGTTCCACGCCCGCTACGACGAGCGCGCCCGCGACGTCTACGTCGGGCAGCACACCGTCCACCTGGACGGCCCCGTGGACGCCGCCGTGCTGCGCGCGTCGTGGGAGGCGCTGCTGCGGCGGCACGCCGCGCTCCGCGCCGGGTTCCGGCGCCGCCGCTCCGGCGCGCCCGTCCAGATCATCGTCCGCGCCCCCGCCCTTCCCTGGCGGGAGGCCGACCTGTCGCACCTCCCGCCCGCCGACGCGGAGGCCGCGGCCGCCCGGCTCGCCGCCGAGGAACGCGACCGCGGCTTCGACGTGTCCGCCCCGCCGCTGCTGCGCCCCGCGCTGATCCGGCTGGACGCCGCCCGCCACCGGATGCTCGTCACGATGCACCACATCGTGCTCGACGGCTGGTCCCTGCCGATCCTCTTCGACGAACTGTCCCGCGTGTACGCGGCGGGCGGCGACACGTCCGTCCTGCCGCCCACCGCCCCCTACCGCGACTACCTCGCCTGGCTGTCCCGCCAGGACCGCGACGCCGCCCGCGCCGCGTGGGCCGCCGCCTTCACCGGCCTCGACGAGTCGACCCTGCTCGTCCCCGGCCGCGCCGGCGAATCCCCCGCCCGCCCCGACCACGTCACCGTCCGGGCCGGGGCGCCGACCGCGACCCGGCTCCGCGACACCGCCCGCGCCCTCGGCGTCACCCCGAACACTGCCGTCCAGGCCGCCTGGGGGCTGCTGCTCGGCACCCTCACCGGCCGCACCGACGTCGTGTTCGGCGCGACCGCCGCGGGGCGCCCCGCCGACCTGCCCGGCGTGGAACGGATGCTCGGCCTGTTCATCAACACGCTCCCCGTCCGGGTGCCCCTCGACCCGGCGGCCACCGTCGCGGGCACCCTCACCGCCCTCCAGGACCGGCAGGCGGCGCTGCTCGCCCACCAGCACCTCGGCCTCGCCGAAGTGCAGCGCGCCGCCGGACCCGCCGCCGCCTTCGACACCCTCGTCGTCTACGAGAGCTTCCCGGGCGACCCGTCCGCCGCCCGCGTCCCCGGCGGCCTGCACATCACCGAGGTCGGCGGCGACGACGCGTCCCACTACCCCCTCACCCTCGTCGTCAGCCCCGGCGACGACGACCTCGAACTCCGCCTCGACCACCGGCCGACCGTTTTCGACCGCCCCGCGGCACGGGCGCTGCTGGACCGGCTGGTACGGATCCTGCACCGCTTCGCCACCGACCCCGGCGCCCGCCTCGCCGAGATCGACGTGCTGTCGGCGGACGAGCGCCGGTTGGTGGTGGAGGGGTGGAACGCGACGGGTCGTCCGGTGCCGGGTGGTTCGCTGGTGGAGCTGTTCGAGGCGCAGGCGGCGCGCACGCCGGGCGCGGTGGCGGTCGTGTCGGGGGACGGCGGCGTGTCGTGGACGTACGCGGAGCTGAATGCGCGGGCGAACGGGGTCGCGCGGGCGCTGGGGGATCGTCGCGGTTCGCTGGTCGGCGTCCGCATGCGGCGGTCGGGAGACCTGATCGCCGCGCTGCTCGGCGTCCTCAAGGCGGGTGCGGCGTACGTCCCGTTGGACGTTTCGCATCCGGAGGAGCGGATCGCGGCGGTGATGGCGGAGGCCGGAGTGGCGACCGTCATCACCGACGCCGACGAGTTCGAGCCGGTCGAGCAGAACCCGAACGTTCATGTCTCGGCGCAGAGTCTCGCTTACGTGATGTACACGTCCGGTTCGACGGGCGTGCCGAAGGGTGTCGCGGTCACGCATGCGAACGTGGTGGCGTTCGCACTGGACGCCGCTTGGCGCGAGGACGTCGTCCAGTGCGTTCTGATGCAGGCGAACCATGCGTTCGATGCGTCGACGTACGAGATCTGGACGCCGCTTCTGCGGGGCGGTCGTCTGGTGGTGGCGCCGGACGGCGATCTGGACGCCGCCGAACGCGGACGACTGATCGCCGAGCACGGCGTGACGAACGTGCATGCGACCGCTGGCCTGTTCCGGGTGCTGGCCGAGCAGTCCCCGGAGATCTTCGCCGGTGTCCGCGAGGTGTCCACGGGCGGCGACGTCGTGTCGTCCGCAGCGGCCCGCGCCTTGCTGGAAGCGCACCCGGGCCTCGTCGTCCGGACGACCTACGGCCCGACCGAGTCGACGGCGTTCGCGACCCACCTGGCCTTCACGTCCTCTGGCGAGGTTCCCGATTCGGTGCCGATCGGGGCACCGATGGACAACACCCGCGCCTACGTCCTGGACGAGTTCTTACGCACGGTGCCGCCGGGTGCGGCCGGTGAGCTGTACCTCGCCGGGCACGGTGTGGCGCGCGGATATGCCGGACGCGCGGCGCTGACGGCGGAACGGTTCGTCGCCGACCCCTTCGGCGGCACCGGCCGCATGTACCGGACCGGTGACCTGGCCCGCTGGACGTCCGACGGCCGGTTGGCATTCGAGGGGCGCGCCGACGAGCAGGTGAAGATCCGGGGATTCCGGATCGAGCCCGCCGAGATCGAAGCCGTCCTGACCAGCCACCCCGACGTCCGCCAGGCCGTCGTCATCGCCCGCGAGGACGACCCCGGCACCAAGCGGCTCGTCGCCTACGTCACCGGCACCGCCTCCGACACCGACCTGCGCGGGTTCGTCGCCGCCCGACTCCCCGAGTACATGGTCCCGGCCGCGTTCGTCCCGCTCGACACGCTCCCCGTCACCCGCAACGGCAAGGTCGACCGGGCCGCCCTTCCCGCCCCGGACCTCGCCGGGCGGACGGGCGGCCGCCCTCCGGCGACCTCCGCCGAGGAGGTCCTGTGCGGCCTGTTCGCCGAGGTCCTCGGCGTCGAGCGGGTCGGGGCGGACGTCTCGTTCTTCGACCTCGGCGGCGACTCGCTCCTCGCCATGCGGCTGACCGCCCGCGTCCGGTCGGTGCTGGGCGCGGAGATCGGCATCCGGGAGCTGTTCGCGGCGCCGACCGCCGCGGACGTCGCGCGGGCGGCCGAGGCGGCGCGCGGGCGCGCGGTCCGCCCGCCGCTCACCGCCCGGACGCGCCCCGACGTCGTGCCGCTGTCGTACGCGCAGCAGCGGATGTGGTTCCTGAACCGGCTCGAGACCGCGGGCGCGGGCGCCGGGTACAACGTGCCGCTCGCGCTGCGCCTGACGGGCGACCTCGACGTCGCGGCGCTGGAGGCGGCCCTCGGGGACGTCGCCGACCGCCACGAGAGCCTGCGCACCACGTTCCCCGAGACGGACGGGACGCCGCGCCAGGTGCGGCTGGACGGGCCCGCGGGCCGCCCGCGGCTGCGCCCCGCCGAGGTCCGCGAAGCGGAGCTGGCGGAGGCCGTCGCGGCGGAGCTGGGGCGCGGGTTCGACCTGACCCGGGAACCGCCGTGGCGGGCGCGGCTGTTCGTCGTGTCCCCGGCGGAGTCGGTGCTGGTGCTCGTCGCGCACCACATCGCGGTGGACGGCTGGTCGATGGGGCTGCTGCTGCGTGACCTCGGCGTCGCCTACCGGGCCCGGCGCGCGGGCCGCGCGCCCGGCTGGGCGCCGCCGCCCGTCCAGTACGCCGACTTCGCCCTGTGGGAGCGGGAGGTTCTCGGCGACCCGGACGACCCGGACGGCGTCCTCGCGGCGCAGCTCGCGTACTGGCGGGCGACGCTGGCGGGGCTGCCGGACGAGCTGCCGCTGCCGGCCGACCGGCCCCGGCCGTCCGCCGCCTCGTTCCGCGGCGGCTCCGTGCCGATCGAGGTGGACGCCCGGACGCACGCGGCGCTGATCGGGGTGGCGCAGCGCGGCGGGGCCACGCCGTTCATGGTGGTGCAGGCGGCGCTCGGGCTGCTGCTGGCGCGGACCGGCGCGGGCACCGACGTGCCGATCGGGACGGTCGTGGCGGGGCGCGGCGATCCGGCGCTGGAGGACCTGGTGGGGTTCTTCCTCAACACCCTCGTGCTGCGGACGGACGTCAGCGGCGACCCGAGCTTCACCGACCTGCTCGCGCGGGTCCGCGACACCGACCTCGCCGCCTACGCCCACCAGGACCTCCCGTTCGAGCGGCTCGTCGAGGACCTCAACCCGCCGCGCTCCCTCGCCCGGCACCCGCTGGTGCAGGTCGTGCTGAACTTCCAGAACGTGCCGCGGGACGACGCGCCGTGGACGCCGCCCGGCGTCCGGGCGGAGGCGCTGCCGCCCGGCGACGGGACCGCGGCCCGGTTCGACCTGTCGTTCACGTTCGCGGAGAGGCGCGACGGCGACGGCGCCCCCGCCGGGCTGACTGGCGACCTGCGGTACGCGGCCGATCTGTTCGACGCGGCGACGGCGGAGGCCCTCGCGGCGCGGCTCGTGCGGGTCCTGGAACAGGTCGCGGCGGACCCGGCGGTCACCGTCGGCGGCGTCGACCTCCTCGACGACGCCGAACGGGCGCGGGCCGTCCGGCGGCCCGCGGCGCGCCCGGCGCCCGCCGCCACGCTCCCGGACCTGTTCGCGCGGCAGGCCGCCCGCGCCCCCGACGCGGTCGCGGTGACCTGCGCGGGCACCGCCCGCACCTACGGCGCCCTGGACGCCGCCGCCAACCGGATCGCGCACGAGCTGATCGCGCGCGGCGCCGGGCCGGAGACCCGCGTCGGCGTCGTCATGGACCGGTCGGCGGACCTCGTCGCGGTCCTTCTCGCCGTGCTGAAGGCGGGCGCCGCCTACGTCCCCGTCGACCCCGCCCATCCCGCCGGGCGGATCGCGGACACCCTCGCCGACGCCCGCCCCGCCCTGGTCGTGTGCGAGGCCGCGACCGCGCCGCGGATCCCGGGCACCGCCCGGCCGCTGGTGCTGGACGACCCGGCGACCGTCGCGACGATCGCCGCGCGCCCCGTGACCGCGCCGTCCGACACCGACCGGACCGCCCCGCTCCGCCCCGGCCACCCCGCCTACGTCATCTACACGTCCGGCTCCACCGGCCGCCCGAAGGGCGTGGCGGTGCCGCACGCCGCCGTCGTCCGGCTGCTGTCGGAGACGCGCCCCTGGTTCCGGTTCGGGCCGCGGGACGTGTGGACGCTCTTCCACTCGTACGCGTTCGACTTCTCGGTGTGGGAGATCTGGGGCGCGCTGCTGCACGGCGGCCGCCTCGTCGTCGTCCCCTACGCGACCGCCCGCACCCCGCACGCGTTCCTGGACCTGCTCGCCGCCGAACGCGTCACCGTCCTCAACCAGACGCCGTCGGCGTTCGCGCAGCTCATGGCCGCCGACGCCGGCGCGCCCGGCACCGACCTCGCGGCGCTCCGGCACGTCGTGTTCGGCGGCGAACCCCTCGACCCCGGACGGCTCACCGGCTGGTACGACCGCCACCCCGGCGCGGCGCTCGCCAACATGTACGGCATCACCGAGACGACCGTGCACGTCACCCGCGCCGCCCTGGACGCCGAACTGTGCGCGTCCCGTCCCGGCGGGGTCATCGGCGAGCCCATCCCCGACCTGGCCGTCCACCTGCTGGACGACTGGCTCCGGCCCGTCCCGCCCGGCGTGACCGGCGAACTGTACGTCACCGGCCCCGGCCTCGCCCGCGGCTACCTGCACCGCCCCGGCCGCACGGCGGAACGGTTCGTCGCGTGCCCGTTCACCGGCGGGCGCATGTACCGCTCCGGAGACCTCGCCCGGTACCGGCGGGACGGCGCCCTGGAGCACCTGGGCCGCGCCGACCGGCAGGTCCAGCTCCGCGGGTTCCGCGTCGAACCCGGCGAGGTCGAAGCCGTCCTCGCCGGGCACGCCGGCGTCGCCCAGGTCGCCGCCGTCGTCCGCGAGGACGCCGGCGCTCAGCGGCTCGTCGCGTACGTCGTCGGCGACGCCGACGAGGCGGCGCTGCGGGCCCACGCGGCCGAACGGCTCCCCGAGCACATGGTCCCGGCCGCGTTCGTCCGGCTCGGCACCCTCCCCGTCACCGTGAACGGCAAGCTGGACCGGGCGGCGCTGCCCGCCCCCGACTTCGCCGCCCGCACCGGCGACCGGACGCCCCGCACCCCCACCGAGGACGTCCTGTGCGGCCTGTTCGCGGAGATCCTCGGCCTCGACCGCGTCGGCGCCGGCGACTCCTTCTTCGACCTCGGCGGCGACTCCCTCCTCGCGATGCGCCTCCTCGCCCGCGTCCGGACCGTCCTGCGGGCCGAGATCGGCATCCGCGCGCTGTTCGCCGCCCCGACCGTCGAGGCCACCGCCCGCGCGGTCGACGGCGCGCGCGGCGCGGCGCGCCCGCCGCTGACGGCCCGGCCCCGCCCGGACGAGGTCCCGCTGTCGTACGCGCAGCAGCGCATGTGGTTCCTGAACCGGCTCGACGGCCCCGGCGACCCGGCCGCCCCCGGCCGCGCCGCCTACAACGTGGCGTCCGTCCTGCGCCTGTCGGGCGACCTGGACGAGGCGGCGCTGCGGGCGGCGCTCCGCGACGTCGCCGACCGCCACGAGACCCTGCGGACGATCTACCCGGACGGCGACGGCGCCCCCCGCCAGCGGGTGACGGCGCACTGCCCGCCGCTGGACGTCGTCGACGCCGCCGACGTCACCGCCGCCGACGCGGAACGGCTCGCGGACGCCGAGACCGGACGCGGCTTCGACCTGTCCCGCGACCTGCCCTGGCGGACCGTCCTGATCCGCCGATCGCCGTCCGACGCGATCCTCGTCATCGTCGCCCACCACATCGCGGTGGACGGCATCTCCATGGACGTGCTGGCGCGCGACCTCGCGACGGCCTACGCGGCCCGCGCCCGCGGGGAGGTCCCCGGCTGGGGGCCGCTGCCCGTCCAGTACGCCGACTACGCGCTCTGGCAGCGGGAGACCCTCGGCGACCCCGACGACCCGGACGGCCTCGCCGCCGGGCAGCTCGCCTTCTGGCGCGACGCCCTGGCGGGCGCCCCCGAGGAGACCGCGCTGCCGTCCGACCGTCCGCGCCCGGCGACACCGTCGTTCCGCGCGGGCGTGGTGCCGGTGGAGGTGGGCGCGGCCGTTCATGTCCGGATCGCTGATCTGGCGCGGCGGCGTGGCGTGACGATGTTCATGGTGGCGCAGGCGGCGGTGGCGGTGCTGCTGTCGAAGGTGGGTGCGGGTGACGACGTCCCGGTGGGGACGGCTGTGGCGGGTCGTGGTGACGCGGCGCTGGAGGACCTGGTCGGGTTCTTCGTCAACACGCTGGTGTTGCGGACGGATGTGAGCGGCGATCCCTCGTTCGCCGAACTGCTGGAGCGCGTCCGGGAGACCGACCTCGCGGCGTTCGCCCACCAGGACGTTCCGTTCGAGCGGCTCGTGGACGAACTGGCCCCGGCGCGGTCGCTGTCCCGGCACCCGCTCTTCCAGGTGATGCTCGCCGTGGACGCCGTCCGCGACGGCGATTCCTGGACGCTCCCCGGCCTCGACGTGGCCCCGCTCCCGATGGGCGGCACGGGCGCCGCACGGTTCGACCTGTCGGTGTCGCTGCTCGAACGGCGGGACGGCGGCGGCCTCGACGGCGCGATCCAGTACGCAACCGACCTGTTCGACGAGCCGACCGTTCGCGCGCTGGCCGACCGGCTGGTCCGTGTGTTCGAGCAGGTGGCGGCCGATCCGGACCTGCGGGTCTCTGAGGTCGATGTGCTGTCGGCGGACGAGCGCCGGCTGGTGGTGGAGGAGTGGAACGCCACGGCGTGTGCGGTGCCGGCCGGTTCGCTGGTGGAGCTGTTCGAGGCGCAGGCGGCGCGGACGCCGGGCGCGGTGGCGGTCGTGTCGGGGGACGGCAGTGTGTCGTGGACGTACGCGGAGTTGAACGCGCGGGCCAACGGTGTCGCGCGGGCGCTCGCCGGCCGGGCGGGTACGCCGGTCGGCGTCCGGATGCGGCGCTCGCCCGAGTTGATCCCGGTGTTGCTCGGGGTGTTGAAGGCGGGCGCGGCGTACGTGCCGCTGGACGTCTCGCACCCGGAGGAGCGGATCGCGGCGGTGATGGCCGAGGCCGGAGTGTCGACCGTCATCACCGACGCCGACGCGTTCGAGCCCGTCGAGCAGAACCCGAACGTCCATGTCCCGGAGCAGAGTCTCGCGTATGTCATGTACACCTCGGGATCGACGGGCGTGCCGAAGGGTGTCGCGGTCACGCATGCGAACGTGGTGGCGTTCTGCCTGGACGAGGCGTGGCGTGACGACGTCGTGGAAAGCGTGCTGGTGCAGGCGAACCATGCGTTCGATGCGTCGACGTACGAGATTTGGACGCCGCTGCTTCGGGGCGGTCGTCTGGTCGTCGTCCCGCCGGGCGAGGTCGATCCGGCCGAGCGCGGACGGCTGATCGCCGAGCACGGCGTGACGAACGTGCACGCGACGGCGGGTCTGTTCCGTGTGCTGGCGGAGCAGTCGCCGGAGATCTTCGCCGGTGTCCGCGAGGTGTCCACGGGCGGCGACGTCGTGTCGTCCGCAGCGATCCGCGCCTTGCTGGAGACCCACCCGGACCTCGTCGTCCGGACGACCTACGGGCCGACCGAGACGACGGCGTTCACGACCCAGGTCGCGTTCGGCCCGTCCGACGACGTCCCGGACGCGGTGCCGATCGGGGCGCCGATGGACAACTCCCGCGCGTACGTCCTGGACGAGTCGTTACGCCCGGTCCCGCCCGGTGTGGTCGGTGAGCTGTACGTCGCGGGTGCCGGGCTCGCGCGCGGGTACGCGTCCCGCCCGGCCCTGACGGCGGAACGGTTCGTCGCGAACCCCTTCGAGACGGCCGCCCGGATGTACCGCACGGGCGACCTCGCCCGCTGGACGTCCGACGGTCGGCTGGCATTCGCGGGCCGGGCCGACGACCAAGTGAAGATCCGGGGCTTCCGGATCGAGCCCGCCGAAGTCGAAGCCGCCCTGACCAGCCACCCCGACGTGCACCAGGCCGTCGTCATCGCCCGCGAGGACGACCCCGGCACCAAGCGGCTCGTCGCCTACATCATCGGAAACCCCGGCGGCGACGACTCCGACCTTCGCGAGTTCGTCGCCGACCGACTCCCGGAGCACATGGTCCCGGCCGCGTTCGTCCCCCTCGACGCGCTCCCCGTCACCCGCAACGGCAAGGTCGACCGGGCCGCCCTTCCCGCCCCCGACTTCGCGGAACGGGCGGCGCGGGGACGGGACGCGGCGACGCCCGTCGAGGAACTGCTGTGCGAGGTGTTCGCGGACGTCCTGCACCTGGAGCGGGTCGGGGCGGACGACTCGTTCTTCGAGCTCGGCGGCGACTCGGTGCTGTCGATCCTGGCCGTGTCCCGGGCGCGCCGCGCGGGTGTCGCGATCAGCGCGCGCCAGGTGTTCGAGCAGCGCACCCCGGCGGGTCTGGCGCGCGTCGCGACGGCGGCGGGAACCGAGTCCTCGGCGGGCGGGGAGGACGTCCCGACCGGGACGGTGCCGCTGACGCCGGCGATGCGGGAGGCGGCGGAGCGGTCGGGTGCCGCGGTGCTGCACGGCGGGTTCTGCCAGTCGATGGTGATCGGCGTCCCGGCGGGGCTCGACCTGGCGAGGCTGGAACGGGCGCTGCGCGCGGTCCTCGACCATCACGACGCGCTGCGCGCGCGCCTCTGCATCCCCGACGACGGCCCGTGGCGGCTGGAGGTGCCGGAGGCGACCGGGAGCGCGACGCCCGAGGTCCGGCGGGTGGACGCGCGCGGCCTGGCCGCCGGGCGGCTGGACGCGCTGGTGGACGCCGAGTCGTGGACGACGATGGCGGAGCTCGATCCGCGCGCGGGCGCGATGGTCGCGGCGGCCTGGTTCGACGCCGGGCCGGACGCGCCGGGCCGCCTGCTGCTGGTCGCGCACCACCTGGTGGTGGACGGGGTGTCCTGGCGGATCCTCGTGCCCGACCTGGAGGCCGCCTACCGCGCACCGGAGACGCCCCTCGCACCGGTCGGCACGTCGTTCCGCCGCTGGGCCCGCGAGCTGGAGGCGCAGGCGTCCGGCCAGGCCAGGGTGAACGAGCTGGCCGAGTGGACGCGGATGCTGTCGGGCCCGAACCCGACGCTGGGGGCGCGTCCGCTCGACCCCGCGCGCGACACCGTGGCCGCGGGTGCCCACCGGGCCTCGCGGGTGCTGCCGCGCGACGTGACCGCGGTTCTGCTGGACGGCGGACCGGCCGGGGTCCGCGCGAGCATCGACGATCTGCTCCTCGCGGGCCTCGTGGCGGCCGTGACGGCCTGGCGCGGCCGCCGCGGCGGGGGCCGCGCGGGCGGTCTGCTGGTGGACGTCGAAGGGCACGGCCGGGACCCGCTGACCGCCGGCATGGACCTCACCGGAACCGTCGGATGGTTCACCGGCGGCCACCCCGTGCGGCTGGACACCGGCGCGTCGGACCCGACCGGAGTACGGTCGGGCGGGCCGGCCGCGGCCCGGCTGGTGAAACGGGTGCGGGAACGGCTGCGCGCCGTTCCCGGCGACGGCCTCGGATACGCCCTGCTGCGTTATCTGAATCCGGCGACCGCGGCGACGCTCGCCGCCCTGCCGAGACCGCAGATCCGTTTCAACTATCTCGGCCGGATGAACGCCGCCGACCCGTCCGGCGCGTCGGGGCGCGCGAACTGGCGGCCCGTCGGGGAAACCGCACTGGGCAGCGGAGCGGACGCCGAAACGGCCTTCACGCACGCCCTGGACGCGGGCGCCACGGTCTGGGAACGTCCGGACGGCCCGACCCTGGAAATCGCGCTGACCTGCCCTTCCGCCCTGTTCACCGAAACCGAGGCGGCGGAACTGATCGACGCCTGGCGGGCCATGCTCCGCGGCCTCGCCGCGCACGCCACCGCCCCCGGCGCCGACCCCGCCGCGTCCTCGGACGCCGCGGAAGACGCGCCCGCGCAATTCGCTCTCGTGACGCTCGAACAGGACCAGCTCGACGAACTCCAAGCCCAGATCTTCGACGAAACGCGATGACCGGGCGGGCGCCCGGATGGCCATTTGGACAGCCACGTTGGACACGCCCGATCCGATATACCGTCCGTTTCCGGGAGTCCGACCGACCGGGGTGAGGGACCACGATGACCCAGAACCGTATTGAGGACGTTTGGCCGCTGTCGCCATTGCAGGAAGGGCTTCTTTTCCACGCCCGGTACGACGAGCGGGCCCGCGACCTCTACGTGGAGCAGCGCGTTCTGGACCTCGCCGTCCCGCTGGACGCCGCCGCGCTGCGCGCCTCGTGGCAGGCGCTGCTGGACCGGCACGCGAGCCTGCGCGCGAGCTTCCGGCAGCCGGCCGGCCTGCGGCGGCTCGTGCAGGTGATCGCGGGCGGCGTCGCCCTGCCCTGGACCGAACTCGACCTGTCCGACCGGCCCGCCGCCGAAGCCGACGCCGAGGCCGCGCGGCTGGCGGAGGCGGAACGCGAACGCGGCTTCGACGTGTCGGTCCCGCCGCTGCTCCGCCTCGTCCTCGTCCGGCTGAACGACACCCGGTACCGGCTCGTGTTCACGATGCATCATCTCGTGCTCGACGGCTGGTCCCTGCCGATCCTCTTCCAGGAGCTGTCGGAGGTGTACGCGGCGGGCGGCGACGCGAGCGTCCTGCCCCCCGTGACCCCCTACCGCGACTACCTGGCGTGGCTCGGCGGCCGGGACGCGGACGCCGCCAGGACGGCGTGGGCGGACGCCCTCGACGGCGTCACCGAGCCGACCCTCGTCGCCCCCGCCGACCCCGCGGCGGAGCCCGTACCGCCCGACCACGTCGTCGAAGCGCTGGGCGACGAGGCCGCGGACGCCCTCCGCGAGGCCGCCCGCGCGCACGGCCTCACCCCGAACACGGTGGTGCAGGCGGCGTGGGGACTGGTCATCGGCAAGCTGACCGGACGCCGCGACGTCGTGTTCGGGGCCACGGTGTCGGGCCGCCCGGCCGAACTGCCCGGCGTGGAACGGATGCTGGGACTGTTCATCAACACCGTTCCCGTACGAGTCGAGCTGGACCCGGCCCGCACCCTCGCCGACACCCTCGCCGCCCTCCAGGCCCGGCAGACCGCACTGATGGACCACCAGCATCTCGGCCTCGCCGAGATCCGGCGTGCGGCCGGCCGCGGCGCCGTGTTCGACACGATCCTCGTCTACGAGAACTTCCTGCGCGACGCGCCCCGGCCGGAGAGCCCCGGCGGCCTGGAGGTCACCGACGTCGACGGCTCGGACGCGGCCCACTACCCGCTCATCCTCGCCGTCCTCCCCGACTCCCGGATGTCCCTGCGCCTGGACTACCGGCCCGACGTGTTCGACGAGCCGACCGCCCGCACCCTCCTCGGCCGCGTGGTCCGAGTCCTGAAGCAGATCGCGGCCGACCCGGACGTGCGGGTGAGCGGCCTCGATGTGCTGTCGGTGGACGAGCGTCGGCTGGTGGTGGAGGGGTGGAACGCGACGGCGTGTGCGGTGCCGGGCGGTTCGCTGGTGGAGCTGTTCGAGGGGCAGGCGTCTCGGACTCCGGGCGCGGTCGCGGTGGTCGATGGTGGTGTGTCGTGGACGTTCGCGGAGTTGGACGCGCGGGCGAACGGTGTCGCGCGTGGTTTGAGCGGCCGTGGTGTGGGTCGTGGGTCGCTGGTGGGTGTGCGGATGCAGCGGTCTGCGGGTCTGGTCGCGACGTTGCTGGGCGTACTGAAGGCCGGGGCGGCGTACGTCCCGTTGGACGTCTCGCACCCGGAGGAGCGGCTGGCGCGGATCGTCGCGGAAGCCGGTGCCTCGGTCGTGCTCACGGACGCCGACACGTTCGAGCCGACGGGGGAAGGGCCGCACACTCCGGTCGGCGCCGAGGACTTGGCGTACGTGATGTACACGTCGGGTTCGACGGGGGTCCCGAAGGGTGTCGCGGTCACGCACGGCAACGTCGCCGCGTTCGCGCTGGACAGGGCCTGGCGTGAGGATGTCGTGGAATGCGTGTTGGTGCAGGCAAATCACGCGTTCGATGCGTCGACGTACGAGATCTGGGTGCCGCTCCTGCGCGGCGGCCGACTGGTGATCGCGCCGCCGGGCGAGGTGGACGCGGCGGAGCGCGGCAGGCTCATCGCCGATCACGGCGTGACGAACGTGCACGCGACGGCCGGCCTGTTCCGGGTGCTGGCCGAGCAGTCGCCGGAGGTCTTCGCGGGGGTGCGGGAGGTCTCGACGGGTGGCGACGTGGTGTCGTCCTCCGCGATTCGCGCGCTCTTGGAGGCGCATCCCGGTCTGGTCGTCCGTTCGACCTACGGGCCGACGGAGACGACGGCGTTCGCCACTCATGTTCCCTTCACCGACGGTGGTGAGGTTCCGGCGTCCGTCCCGATCGGTCGTCCGCTGGACAACACCCGGATGTACGTCCTCGACGAGTTCTTACGCCCGGCCGCCCCCGGCGTGGTGGGTGAGCTCTACATCGCGGGCGAAGGTGTGGCGCGCGGCTATGCCGGACGTCCCATCCTGACGGCGGAGCGTTTCGTCGCCAACCCGTTCGGCGGTTCCGGCCGCGTGTACCGGACGGGTGACCTGGCCCGGTGGACGCCGGACGGAAATCTGGTGTTCGAGGGGCGCGCCGACGAGCAGGTGAAGATCCGGGGCTTCCGGATCGAACCGGCCGAGGTCGAAGCCGTTCTGGCGGCCCACGAGAGCGTCGTCCAGGCCGCCGTCATCGCCCGCGAAGACCAGCCGGGCGTCAAGCGCCTCGTCGCCTACATCGTCGGCGACGCGGACGAAACGGCACTGCGGCAGTTCGCGACCGACCGCCTGCCCGAGTACATGGTCCCGGCGGCGTTCGTCTCCCTGGACGCCATCCCCGTCACCCGCAACGGCAAGCTCGACCGCGCCGCCCTCCCCGCACCCGCCTTCGCGGGAACGTCCTCGGGGCGTGGGCCGGCCACGCCGACCGAAGAGGTCCTGTGCGGGCTGTTCGCCGAGGTTCTGGGGCTCGCGTCGGTGGGCGCCGAGGATTCGTTCTTCGAGCTGGGCGGCGACTCGCTTCTGGCGATGCGGCTCATCGCCCGCATCCGGGCGGTGCTCGGCGTCGAGGTGAGCATCCGCGACCTGTTCGCCGCCGCGACGGTCGCGGGGATGGCGCGGACGGTGCAGGACGAGCAGGGCGGGAAGCGTGCGGCGCTGGTCGCGCGGGAGCGTCCGGAGATCGTGCCGCCGTCGTTCGCGCAGCGGCGGATGTGGTTCCTGAACCGGCTGGAGGAGGCCGGTGCGGGCGCGGGCTACACCGTGCCGCTGGCGCTGCGCTTGTCGGGCGAGGTGGACACGGCGGCGTTGCAGGCGGCGTTGGCGGACGTGGCCGAGCGGCACGAGAGCCTGCGAACGATCTTCCCGGACGTCGAAGGCGAACCCCGGCAGGAGATCCTCTCGGGTGCGGTGGGTCGGCCCCCCTTCGCGGTGTCGCAGGTCGGCGAGGCGGAACTGCCCGCGGCCGCCGCCGAGGAGATGGGGCGCGGGTTCGATCTGTCGAGCGAGCCGCCGTGGCGGGCGCGGCTGCTGGTGGTGTCGGCGAGGGAGTCGGTGCTGGTGCTGGTGGCGCACCACATCGCGGTGGACGGCTGGTCGATGGGCGTCGTCACCCGCGACCTGGGGGCCGCGTACGCGGCCCGTGTCCGGGGGGAGGCTCCCGAGTGGGAGCCGTTGCCCGTCCAGTATGCCGACTACGCCCTCTGGCAGCGCGACGTGCTCGGCGAACTCGACGACCCGGGCAGCGTGATCTCCGCGCAGCTCGCCCACTGGCGGGAGGCGCTCGGCGGGATGCCGGACGAGCTGGCCCTGCCCCTCGACCGTCCCCGGACGTCCGACGCGTCGTTCCGCGCGGGCGTCGTCCCGGTACACGTCGATGCCGGTGTGCACGGGCGGCTCGTGGAGGTGGCGCAGCGGAACGGCGTCACGATGTTCATGGTGGCGCAGGCCGCGCTCGCGGTCCTCTTGTCGCGGATGGGCGCGGGCACCGACGTCCCGCTCGGCACGCCCGTCGCCGGGCGCGGCGACGCCGCCATGGAGAACATGGTCGGGTTCTTCCTCAACACGCTGGTGCTGCGGACGGACGTCGGCGGCGACCCGTCGTTCGCCGAACTGCTGGCCCGCGTCCGCGAGATCGACCTGGCGGCGTTCGCACATCAGGACGTCCCGTTCGAGCGGCTGGTGGAGGACCTGAACCCGGCGCGTTCGCTGGCCCGGCACCCGCTGTTCCAGGTCGCGCTCACTCTCCAGAACGTCCCGCAAGCCGCGGCCCCGGTGGAACTGGCGGGGCTCGACGTCGTCCCGTTCGCCGCTCCGGTGGGGGCGATGGCGGCGCGGTTCGACCTGTCGTTGGCGTTGACCGAGCACCGGGACGGCGGCGCCCCCGCCGGCATCGACGGACAGTTCGAGTTCGCCGTCGACCTGTTCGACGAGTCGACGGTCCGGGCGCTGTCGGAGCGTCTGGTGCGGGTGCTGGAGCAGGTCGCGGCCGATCCTCGCGCGCGCGTCCGGGACCTCGAACTGCTGTCGCCCGAGGAATGGCGGCGTGTGGTCCGCGAGTGGAACGACACCGCGCGCCCGGTGCCGGGCGGTTCGCTGGTGGAGCTGTTCGAGGCGCAGGCGTCTCGTACCCCGGGCGCGGTCGCGGTGGTCGATGGCGGTGTGTCCTGGACGTTCGCGGAGCTGGACGCGCGGGCGAACGGCGTTGCGCGTGGTTTGAGTGGCCGTGGTGTGGGTCGTGGGTCGCTGGTGGGTGTGCGGATGCAGCGGTCTGCGGATCTGGTCGCGACGTTGCTGGGGGTGCTGAAGGCCGGGGCGGCGTACGTCCCGTTGGACGTTTCGCACCCGGCGGACCGTGTGGCGTCGATCGTCGCAGAAGCCGGTGTGTCGGTCGTGCTGACGGACGACGATGCGTTCGAGCCGTTCGACCACGCTCCAGGCGTGGCCGTCTCCCCGGACGACCTGGCGTACGTCATGTACACCTCCGGGTCGAGCGGAGAGCCGAAGGGGGTAGCGGTCACGCACGGCAACGTCGCGGCGTTCGCTCTGGACGCCGCCTGGCGTGAGGATGTCGTGGAATGCGTGTTGGTGCAGGCGAACCATGCGTTCGATGCGTCGACGTACGAGATATGGACGCCGCTCCTGCACGGCGGTCGACTGGTGATCACGCCGCCCGGCGAGGTCGACGCGACGGAGTGGACCGGGCTGATCGCCGAGCACGGCGTGACGAACGTGCACGCGACGGCGGGTCTGTTCCGGGTGCTGGCCGAGCAGTCCCCGGAGGTCTTCGCAGGTGTGCGGGAGGTGTCGACCGGTGGTGACGTGGTGTCGTCGTCCGCGATCCGCGCCCTCCTGGAGGCGCATCCTGACCTGGTGGTCCGTTCGACCTACGGGCCGACGGAGACGACGGCCTTCGCCACCCATGTCCCTTTCGACGTTGGCGATGAGGTTCCGGCGTCGGTGCCGATCGGTCGTCCGCTGGACAACACCCGGATGTACGTGCTGGACGAGTTCCTGCATCCGGTTCCGCCGGGCGTGGTGGGCGAGCTTTACATCGCGGGCGAAGGTGTGGCGCGCGGCTATGCCGGACGTCCCGTACTGACGGCCGAGCGTTTCGTCGCCAACCCCTTCGATGGCTTTGGTCGTATGTACCGGACCGGTGACCTGGCCCGGTGGACGCCCGACGGGCAGTTGGCCTTCGAGGGACGTGCCGACGAGCAGGTGAAGATCCGCGGTTTCCGGATCGAACCGGCCGAGGTCGAGACCGTTCTGGCGGCCCACGAGAACGTCGTCCAGGCCGCCGTCATCGCGCGCGAAGACCAACCAGGAATCAAGCGGCTCGTCGCGTACGTCGTCGGCGACGCGGACGAGTCGACGCTGCGGGAGTTCGCCGCCGCCAAGCTCCCCGACTACATGGTCCCTGCGGCGTTCGTCCCGCTCGACGCCATCCCCATCACCCCCAACGGCAAGCTGGACCGGGCCGCGCTGCCCGCGCCCGCGTTCGCGGGCGGGGAGGCGGGGAGGGGGCCGCAGACGCCGACCGAAGAGGTCCTGTGCGGGCTGTTCGCCGACGTGCTCGGCCTGGACCGGGTCGGTGCGGAGGCTTCGTTCTTCGAGTTGGGCGGCGATTCCCTCCTGGCGATGCGGTTGATCGCCCGGGTCAGGGCGGTGCTGGGCGTCGAGGTGAGCATTCGGGACCTGTTCGCGTCGCCGACCGTCGCGGGCTTGGCCAGGGTCGGCGGCGAGGCCCGCATGCCGTTGACGGCCCGTCCCCGCCCGGACGAGGTCCCGCTGTCGTACGCGCAGCGGCGAATGTGGTTCCTGAACCGGCTGGAGGAGGCCGGCGCCGGTGCGGGCTACAACGTGCCGGTGGTGCTGCGGCTGTCCGGCGAGGTGGACGTCGCGGCGCTGGAGGCGGCGCTCGGGGACGTCGCCGACCGGCACGAGACCCTGCGCACGATCTTCCCGGACGTCGGCGGGCGGCCCCGGCAGCGGGTGCTGAGCGGCGCGGACGGACGTCCCCGCCTGCTGATCGACGAGGTCGGCGGAACGGCGGTGGGAGCGGCGGTCGCGGCCGAGGTCCGGCGCGGCTTCGACCTGTCCCGCGAGCTGCCGTGGCGGGCGCGGCTGCTGGTGGTGTCACCGGTCGAGTCCGTGCTCGTGGCGGTGACGCACCACATCGCGGTGGACGGCTGGTCCGTCGGCGTCCTGACGCGGGACCTCGGCGCCGCCTACGCGGCCCGCCGCCGGGGGGACGCGCCGGACTGGGCGCCGCTGCCCGTCCAGTACGCCGACTACGCCCTCTGGCAGCAGGACGTTCTCGGCGATCTGGAGGACACCGGGAGCGTCCTCGCGGACCAGCTTCGGTACTGGCGCGACGCGCTCGCCGGGCTCCCCGAGGAGATCGCACTGCCGGTCGACCGGCGGCGCCCGCCGGACCCCTCCTTCCGGGCCGGCGTGGTGCCGATCCGGGCGGACGCCGCGACCCACGCCCGGCTCACCGGGTTGGCGCGGCGGCGCGGCGTCACGATGTTCATGGTCGCGCAGGCCGCGCTCGCCGCGCTGCTGTCCCGGATGGGGGCCGGTACCGACATCGCCCTCGGCGCGGCCGTCGCCGGGCGCGACGACGCGGCGGTCGAAGACCTGGTCGGGTTCTTCCTGAACACGCTGGTGCTGCGGACGGACGTCAGCGGCGACCCGTCGTTCGCCGAACTGCTGGAACGCGTCCGGGACACCGATCTCGCCGCGTTCGCGCATCAGGACGTCCCGTTCGAGCGGCTGGTCGAGGACCTCAACCCGGTGCGTTCGCTGGCCCGGCACCCGCTGTTCCAGGTGATCCTCGCGGTGCAGAACGCGTCCGAACCGGACGACGAATGGGACCTGTCCGGTCTGCGCGCGGTGCCGCTGCCTCCGGACGACACGGCGGTGGCGCGGTTCGACCTGTCGGTGACGCTCACCGAGCACCGCAGCGAGGACGGCGCCCCGGCGGGGCTCGGCGGAGAGATCCAGTACGCGGCCGACCTGTTCGACGAGTCGACGGTGCGGGCGTTGTCGGAGCGTCTGGTGCGGGTGCTGGAGCAGGTCGCGGCCGACGCCGACACGCCCGTCTCCGAGATCGGCGTGCTGTCGGGCGACGAGCGCCGGTTGGTGCTGGAGGACTGGAACGACACGGCGCGTCCGGTGCCGGCCGGTTCGCTGGTCGAGCTGTTCGAGGCGCAGGCGTCTCGGACTCCCGACGCCGTTGCCGTGATCGCGGACGGTGTGGAGCGGACGTTCGCGGAGCTGGACGCCTGGGCGAACGGCATTGCGCGTGATTTGAGTGGCCGTGGTGTGGGTCGTGGGTCGCTGGTGGGTGTGCGGATGCAGCGGTCTGCGGACTTGGTCGCGACGTTGTTGGGTGTGTTGAAGGCCGGGGCGGCGTACGTTCCGTTGGACGTTTCGCATCCGGAGGAGCGGCTGGCGTCGATCGTCGCGGAGGCCGGGATCTCGGTCGTCCTCGGTGACGACGACGTGTTCGAGCCGGTGGAGGAGAGGCCACAGACCCCGATCGGTGGCGGGGATCTGGCGTACGTCATGTACACCTCCGGTTCGACGGGGGTCCCGAAGGGTGTCGCGGTCACGCACGGCAACGTCGCCGCGTTCGCGCTGGACACGGCGTGGCGTGAGGACGTGTTGTCGTGCGTGTTGGTGCAGGCGAACCATGCGTTCGATGCGTCGACGTATGAAATCTGGGCTCCGCTTCTGCGTGGTGGTCGGTTGGTGATCGTTCCGCCTGGTGAGGTGGATACGGCGGAGCGCGGCAGGCTGATCGCGGAGCATCGGGTGTCGCATGTGGTGGCGCCGTCGGGGTTGTTCCGGGTGCTGGCCGAGCAGTCGCCGGAGATCTTCGGCGGGGTGCGGGAGGTGCTGACCGGCGGCGACGTCGTGTCGTCCACCGCCATCGGCAGCCTGTTGGAGATGCACCCCGATCTGGAGGTCCGCCCCACCTACGGCCCCACCGAGACCACGGGGTTCGCGACGCACGTGCTGTTCACGGTCGGCGATGACGTCCCGGTGTCGGTGCCGATCGGTCGTCCGCTGGACAACACCCGGATGTACGTCCTCGACGAGTTCTTGCACCCGGTCGCGCCGGGTGTGGTGGGTGAGCTCTACATCGCGGGTGAGGGTGTTGCTCGCGGTTACGCGAGTCGTCCCGTCCTGACGGCGGAGCGTTTCGTCGCCAACCCCTTCGGCGGTTCGCCCCGCATGTACCGGACGGGTGACCTGGCCCGGTGGACGCCGGACGGAAATCTGGTGTTCGAGGGGCGTGCCGACGAGCAGGTGAAGATCCGGGGCTTCCGGATCGAGCCGGCCGAGGTCGAGGTGGTGCTCGCGGCCCACGAGAGCGTCGTCCAGGTCGCCGTCGTCGCCCGCGAGGATCAGCCGGGCGTCAAGCGGCTCGTCGCGTACATCGTCGGCGACGCGGACGAGTCGACGCTGCGGGAGTTCGCCGCCGCCAAGCTCCCCGACTACATGGTCCCTGCGGCGTTCGTCCCGCTCGACGCCATCCCCGTCACTCTCAACGGCAAGCTGGACCGGGCCGCGCTGCCCGCGCCCGCGTTCGCGGGGGCGTCGTCGGGGCGTGGGCCGGCCACGCCGGCCGAAGAGGTGCTGTGCGGGCTGTTCGCCGAGGTCGTCGGGCTCCCGTCGGTCGGCGCGGAGGCTTCGTTCTTCGAGCTGGGCGGCGATTCCCTCCTGGCGATGCGGCTCATCGCCCGCATCCGGGCGGTGCTGGACGCCGAGGTGGGCATCCGCGACCTGTTCGCGTCCCCGACCGTCGCGGGTCTCGCCCGCGTCGTGGCGGACGAGCGGGGCGGGACCGGGACGCGTGCGGCGCTGGTCGCGCGGGAGCGTCCGGACGTCGTGCCGCTGTCGTTCGCGCAGCGGCGGATGTGGTTCCTGAACCGGCTGGAGGAGGCCGGTGCGGGCGCGGGCTACAACGTCCCGATGAGCGTGCGGCTGTCCGGTGAGGTGGACGTCGCGGCGCTGGAGGCGGCGCTCGGGGACGTCGCGGACCGGCACGAGGCCCTTCGCACGGTCTTCCCCGACGTCGACGGCGTCCCGCACCAACGGATCCTCGCCGGACCGGCGGGCCGTCCCGGGCTGCGGGTCGGCCGGGTGGAGGCGTCCGGCCTGGAGGAGGCGGTCGCCGAGGAGATGAGGCGCGGGTTCGACCTCACCCGGGAGCCGCCGTGGCGGGCGCGGCTGCTGGTGCTGTCGTCCGGCGAATCCGTCCTGGCGCTGGTGGCGCACCACATCGCGGTGGACGGCTGGTCGATGGGCGTCGTCACCCGCGACCTGGGGGCCGCGTACGCGGCCCGTGTCCGGGGGGAGGCGCCCGCGTGGGAGCCGTTGCCCGTCCAGTACGCCGACTACGCCCTCTGGCAGCGCGACGTGCTCGGCGAACTCGACGACCCGGAGAGCGTGATCTCCGCGCAGCTCGCCCACTGGCGCGAGGCGCTCGGCGGGATGCCGGACGAGCTGGCCCTGCCCCTCGACCGTCCCCGGACGCCCGACGCGTCGTTCCGCGCCGGCAGCGTCCCCGTGCGGGTCGACGCGGACGTGCACCGGCGGCTCGCCGAGACGGCGCAGCGGAACGGCGTCACGATGTTCATGGTGGCGCAGGCCGCGCTCGCGGTCCTCTTGTCGCGGATGGGCGCGGGCACCGACATCCCGCTCGGCACGCCCATCGCCGGACGCGGCGACGCCGCCATGGACGACATGGTCGGGTTCTTCCTCAACACGCTGGTGCTGCGGACGGACGTCGGCGGGGACCCGTCGTTCACCGAACTGCTCGCACGCGTCCGCGACACCGACCTCGCCGCCTACGCACACCAGGACGTCCCGTTCGAGCAGCTCGTCGAGGACCTCAACCCGCCCCGGTCGCTCGCCCGGCACCCCCTCTTCCAGGTGATGGTCTCCGTCGAGAACGCCGCCGCCGGGACGGACGCGCCGCTGGAACTGCACGGGCTGCGCGTCGAGGCGTTCGCCGCCGCGGCCGAGGCGCGGACGGCCCAGTTCGACCTGGCGCTGACGCTGACCGAGCACCGGGACGGCCGCGGGCTGCCCGCGGGGCTCGGCGGGCGGTTCGAGTTCGCCGCCGACCTGTTCGACGCGGACACCGTCCGGGCGCTGGCGGACCGGCTGGCGCGGGTGCTGGAACAGGTCGCGGCCGACCCCGGCGTGCACGTCCGGGACGTCGAACCGCTGTCGCCGGACGAACGGCGGCGGGTGCTCCGGGAATGGAACGACACCGCCCGTCCCGTCCCGGCCGGGACGCTGGTGGACCTCTTCGAGGCGCAGGCGGCGCGGACGCCGGACGCCGTCGCGGTCGTCGCCGAGGACGCGACGTGGACGTACGCGGAGCTGGAGCGCCGCGCGAACCGGTGGGCGCACGACCTGATCGGGCGCGGCGTGGGGCCGGAGAGCCGGGTCGGCGTGGTGACGGAACGGTCGGCCGACATGGTCGCGATGCTGCTCGGCGTCCTCAAGGCGGGCGGCGCCTACCTGCCGCTGGACCCCGACCTGCCCGCCGAGCGGGAACGCCGCATGCTGGTCGGCGCCGCACCCGTCCTCACCCTGCGGCCGGGCATGGCACCGGCCGCGGGGGCGCCGGACACGCGGCCGGCCGGGGTGCCGCTCCGTCCCGCGCACCCCGCCTACGTGATCTACACGTCCGGGTCGACCGGGACCCCCAAGGGCGTGGTGGTCACCCACGCCGCGGTCGTGAACCAGCTCCTCTGGATGCAGGACGAGTACGGCCTCGCACCCGGCGAGCGGGCGCTGCACAAGACGCCGTCCGGGTTCGACGTGTCCGTGTGGGAGCTGTTCTGGCCCCTGCTCGTGGGGGCGGCCGTCGTGGCGGCCCGGCACGACGCGCACCGCGACCCCGGCCACCTCGCCGAACTGATCGAGCGGGAACGCGTCGCCGTGGTCGAGTTCGTCCCCGCGATGCTCGCGGCGTTCCTGCGGCAGGACGGCGTCGCCGACCGGGCCCGGAGCCTCCGGGCGGTCCTCTCCGGCGGTGAGGCGCTCCCCGCCGACCTCGCCGAGGAGGTCCACCGGACCCTGGGCGTCCCGCTGCACAACCTCTACGGGCCGACCGAGACGACGATCGGCGTCACGGCCCGTCCCGTCGAGCCCGGCGCGGGCGACGGCCCGGTGCCGATCGGCCGCCCGGTGTGGAACACCCGCGCCTACGTCCTCGACGAGTTCCTGCGGCCGGTCCCGCCGGGCGTCGTCGGCGAACTGTACGTCGCGGGCGTCCAGCTCGCCCGCGGCTACGCGGGGCGCCCGGCGCCGACGGCCGAGCGGTTCCCGGCCTGCCCGTTCGGCGCGCCCGGCGAGCGCATGTACCGGACCGGGGACCTGGCCCGCTGGACGCCCGGCGGCGAACTGGTCTTCGCGGGCCGCGCCGACGACCAGGTGAAGGTGCGGGGCGTCCGGATCGAACCGGGCGAGGTCGAGGCCGCGCTGGCGTCCCACCCGCTCGTCGACCGGGCCGTGGTGGTCGCGCGCGAGGACCGGCCCGGCGTCCACCGGCTCGTCGCGTACGTCGTCGGCGCGGCGGACGAGCCGTCGCTGCGGGCCCGCGCGGCGGAACGGCTGCCCGAGTACATGGTGCCGTCGGCGTTCGTCCGGCTCGACGCCCTCCCGGTGACCCGGAACGGGAAGCTCGACCGGGCCGCCCTCCCCGCCCCGGACTTCGCCGGCCGCGCCCCCGGCCGGGCGCCCGCGACCCCGGCGGAGGAGGTGCTCGCCGGGCTGTTCGGCGAGGTCCTCGGCGTCGAGCGGGTCGGCGCGGACGACTCGTTCTTCGACCTCGGCGGCGACTCGCTCCTCGCCATGCGGCTCATCTCCCGCGTCCGCGCGGCGCTCGGCATCGAGGTCGACATCCGCGACCTGTTCGCCGCCCCGACCGTCGCGGGCGTGGCGCGGCTGCAGGGCACGGCGCGCGCGCCGCTGACGGCCCGTCCCCGCCCGGACGAGGTCCCGCTGTCGTACGCGCAGCAGCGCATGTGGTTTCTGAACCGGCTGGAGGAGGCCGGCGCGGGCGCCGCCTACAACCTGCCGCTCGCGCTCCGCCTGACCGGCGACCTGGACGTCGCGGCACTGGAGGCGGCGCTCGGGGACGTCGCCGACCGGCACGAGTCCCTGCGCACGACCTTCCCCGACGCGGACGGCGTCCCGCGGCAACGCGTCGTCGACGGCCCGGCCGGACGGCCCCGACTGGCGGTGACCGAGGTCGCGGAGACCGCCGTCGGGGACGCGGTCGTCGCGGAGACGACCCGCCGCTTCGACCTGTCCCGCGACCTGCCGTTCCGGGCGCGGCTGCTCGTGCCCTCGGCGGACGAGGCGGTCCTCGTCCTCGTCGCCCACCACATCGTCGTGGACGGCTGGTCCATGGGCGTCCTCGTCCGGGACCTGGGGCTCGCGTACGCGGCCCGCGTCCGGGGGGAGGCTCCCGGCTGGGGGCCGCTGCCCGTCCAGTACGCCGACTACGCGCTCTGGCAGCGGGAGACCCTCGGCGACCCCGACGACCCGGACAGCCCGATATCCGGGCAGCTCGGCCACTGGCGCACCGCCCTGGCCGGAACGCCGGACGAACTCGCGCTCCCCGCCGACCGCCCCCGCCGGACCGAACCGTCGTTCCGCGCGGGCGTGGTGCCGGTGGAGGTGGGTGCGGCCGTTCATGTCCGGATCGCTGATCTGGCGCGGCGGCGTGGCGTGACGATGTTCATGGTGGCGCAGGCGGCGGTGGCGGTGCTGCTGTCGAAGGTGGGTGCGGGGGACGACGTCCCGGTGGGGACGGCCGTGGCGGGTCGTGGTGACGCGGCGCTGGAGGACCTGGTCGGGTTCTTCGTCAACACGCTGGTGTTGCGGACGGACGTGAGCGGCGATCCGTCGTTCGCCGAACTGCTGGAGCGCGTCCGGGAGACCGACCTCGCGGCGTACGCGCACCAGGACGTTCCGTTCGAGCGGCTCGTCGAGGAGCTGAACCCGGCGCGGTCGCTGTCCCGGCACCCCCTGTTCCAGGTCATGCTGGCCGTCGAGAACGTGACCGACGCCGAGGACCCGTGGCGGCTGCCCGGCCTCCGCGTCCTCCCCGAACCCCTCGACCGGACCGCCGTCGCCCGGTTCGACCTCTCGATCGGGCTCACCGAACACCGCGATGCCGCCGGCGTCCCGAACGGCCTCGGCGGCGAGATCCAGTACGCGGCCGACCTGTTCGACGAGCCGACCGTTCGCGCGCTGGCCGACCGGCTGGTCCGTGTGCTCGAGCAGGTGGCGGCCGATCCCGACGTGCCGGTCTCCGAGGTCGATGTGCTGTCGCCGGAGGAGCGCCGGCTGGTGGTGGAGGAGTGGAACGCCACGGCGCGGCCGCTGCCGGGTGTTTCGCTGGTGGAGCTGTTCGAGGCGCAGGCGGCGCGGACGCCGGGCGCGGTGGCGGTCGTGTCGGGGGACGGCGGCGTGTCGTGGACGTACGCGGAGCTGAATGCGCGGGCGAACGGGGTCGCGCGGGCGCTGGGGGATCGTCGCGGTTCGCTGGTCGGCGTCCGGATGCGGCGGTCGGGGGACCTGATCGCCGCGCTGCTCGGGGTGCTGAAGGCAGGGGCGGCGTACGTGCCGCTGGATGTCTCGCACCCGGAGGACCGGATCGCGGCGGTGATGGCCGAGGCCGGAGTGTCGACCGTCATCACCGACGCCGACGCGTTCGAGCCCGTCGAGGAAAACCCCGGCCTTCACATCGAACCCGAGTGCCTTGCGTATGTCATGTACACCTCGGGATCGACGGGCGTGCCGAAGGGTGTTGCGGTCACGCATGCGAACGTGGTGGCGTTCTGCCTGGACGAGGCGTGGCGTGACGATGTCGTGGAAAGCGTGCTGGTGCAGGCGAACCATGCGTTCGATGCGTCGACGTACGAGATCTGGACGCCGCTGCTGCGGGGCGGTCGTCTGGTCGTCGTCCCGCCGGGCGAGGTCGATCCGGCCGAGCGCGGACGGCTGATCGCCGAGCACGGTGTGACGAACGTGCACGCGACGGCGGGTCTGTTCCGGGTGCTGGCGGAGCAGTCGCCGGAGATCTTCGCCGGTGTCCGCGAGGTGTCGACCGGCGGCGACGTCGTCTCCTCCACGGCCGTCCGGAACCTGCTGGACGCCCACCCGGACCTCGTCGTCCGGACGACCTACGGGCCGACCGAGACGACGGCGTTCGCCACCCACCTGGCCTTCACGTCCGCCGACCGGGTTCCGGCCGCCGTTCCCATCGGCAGCCCGCTCGCCAACACCCGCGTCTACGTTCTGGACGAGTCGTTACGCCCGGTTCCGCCCGGTGTGGTGGGTGAGCTGTACCTCGCCGGGCACGGCCTGGCGCGCGGGTACGCGTCCCGCCCGGCCCTGACGGCGGAACGGTTCGTCGCGAACCCCTTCGAGACGGCCGCCCGGATGTACCGCACGGGCGACCTCGCCCGCTGGACGTCCGACGGCCGGTTGGCATTCGCGGGCCGGTCCGACGACCAAGTGAAGATCCGGGGATTCCGGATCGAGCCGGCCGAGGTCGAAGCCGTCCTGACCTCCCACCCCGACGTGCATCAGGCCGTCGTCATCGCCCGCGAGGACGACCCCGGCACCAAGCGGCTCGTCGGCTATGTCGTCGGCGAAGCGGACCTGGCCGAGTTGCGGGAGTTCGCGGCCGTCCGCCTCCCCGAGTACATGGTCCCCGCCGCGTTCGTCCCCCTCGACACCGTCCCGGTCACCCGTAACGGCAAGGTCGACCGGGCCGCCCTTCCCGCCCCCGACTTCGCGGGTCTGGCCGGTGACCGGGCCCCGGCCACCCCGACCGAGGAGGTCCTGTCCGGGCTGTTCGCCGACGTCCTCGGCCTGGACCGGGCCGGGGTGGACGACGCGTTCTTCGACCTCGGCGGCGACTCGCTCCTCGCGATGCGGCTGATCGCCCGTGTCCGGTCGGTGCTGGGCGTCGAGGTGAGCATCCGGGACCTGTTCGGGGCACCGACCGTCGCAGGTCTGGCGCGGCTCGCGGACGAGGCGCGCGGGGCGGGCGTGCGTCCGGCGCTCGTGGCTCGGGAGCGTCCGGAGGTCGTGCCGCTGTCGTATGCGCAGCAGCGGATGTGGTTCCTGAACCGTCTTGAGGAGGCCGGTGCGGGCGCCGGGTACACGGTGCCGCTGGTGTTGCGGCTGTCCGGCGACCTGGACGTCGCCGCGCTCGAAGCGGCGCTCGGGGACGTCGCGGACCGGCACGAGAGCCTCCGCACGATCTTCCCCGACGTCGACGGCGAACCGCGCCAGGAGATCCTTTCGGGTGCGGCGGGGCGGCCGCCGCTGGCGGTGTCGGAGGTGGACGAGGCGGGCCTGCGCGCGGCCGTGGCCGGTGAGCTGGCCGGCGGGTTCGACCTGGCGCGGGACCTGCCGTGGCGGGCCCGTCTGCTGCTGGTGTCGCCGACGGAGTCGGCGCTGGTGCTGGTGGCGCACCACATCGCGGTGGACGGCTGGTCGATGGGCATCGTCACCCGCGACCTGGAGGCGGCGTACGCGGCCCGCGCCCGGGGGGAGGCTCCCGCGTGGGAGCCGCTGCCCGTCCAGTACGCGGACTACGCCCTCTGGCAGCGCGAGGTGCTCGGCGAGCTCGACGACCCGGAGAGCGTGATCTCGGCCCAGCTCGACCACTGGCGCCGGGCCCTGGCGGGGGCGCCCGCTGAGGCGACGCTTCCGGCGGACCGCCCGCGCCCGGCAGAAGCCACGTACCGGGCGGGTTCCGTGCCCGTCCGGGTGGACGCGGCGACGCACGCCGGCCTCGCCGACGCGGCCCGGCGGAACGGCGTCACGATGTTCATGATCGCGCAGGCGGCGCTCGCGGTCCTGCTGTCGAAGATGGGGGCGGGCACCGACGTGCCGGTCGGCACGGTGCTGGCGGGGCGCCGCGACGCCGCCCTGGAGGACCTCGCCGGGTTCTTCGTCAACACGCTGGTGCTGCGTACCGACGTGGGCGGGAATCCGACGCTGGACGAGCTGCTCGCACGTGTCCGCGACGCCGACCTGGCGGCGTTCGCGCACCAGGACCTGCCGTTCGAGCGGCTGGTCGAGGACCTGAACCCGGCGCGCTCGCTGGCGCGGCATCCGCTGTTCCAGGTCATGCTCACCTTCCAGAACGTCCGGGGCGCCGAGACGCCGCCGGAGCTGCCCGGCCTCCAGGTCCGCCCGCTGGCCCTCGCCGACCCGGCGCAAGACGCGGAGGACGGCGACGAGCGCGGCGGCGACGGCGAGACGGCGAAGTTCGACCTGTCGTTCACGCTCGCCGAGGAATGGGACGACGACGGCGCCCACGCCGGGATCGGCGGCGGCCTCCAGTACGCGGCCGACCTGTTCGACGAGCCGACCGCGCGGGCCCTGGCGCGGCGCCTGGCGCGGGTGCTGGAGCAGATCGCGGCGGACTCGCGCGTCCGGCTGGACCGCATCGAGGTGCTGTCGGCGGCGGAACGGCACCGGGCGCTGGAGGAGTGGAACGACACCGCCCGTCCCGGCGCGGACGGGACGCTGCCGGAGCTGTTCGAGGCCCAGGCGGCCCGGACGCCCGACGCGGTCGCGGTGGAGTTCGAGGACGACGCGTGGACGTACGCCGAGCTGGACGCGCGGGCGAACCGGCTGGCGCGCGAGCTGATCGCGCGCGGCGTGGGGCCGGAGTGCGCGGTCGGCGTGCTGCTGAACCGGTCGGCGGACCTGGCGGCGGTGCTGCTGGGCGTCGCGAAGGCGGGCGCGGCGTGGGTCCCGATCGACCCGGGATACCCGCCGGAGCGGATCGCGCTGATCCTGGACGACGCGGCGCCCGCACTGGTGGTCTGCACGCACGCCACCGCGCCGCTGGTGGACGGCCCCGCACGCCTGGTGCTGGACGACGCGGCCGTCGCCGCGTCGGCGGCGGCGCGCCCGGCGGCGGCGCCGGTGGACGCCGACCGGACGGCGCCGCTGCGTCCGGACCACCCGGCGTACGTCGTCTACACGTCGGGTTCGACGGGCCGCCCGAAGGGCGTGGTGGTCACGCATCGCGGCGTCGGGAGCCTCGCCGGTGCGCAGATCGAGCGGTTCGCGGTGGCGCCGGGCTCGCGGGTGCTCCAGTTCGCGGCGCTCGGTTTCGACGCGGCGTTCTCGGAGCTGTGCATGGCGCTGCTGTCCGGGGCGACGCTCGTCCTGGCGGGACCGGACGGCATGCCGCCGCGCCGCGGCCTCGGCGACACGGTCGAGGCGCTCGGCGTGACGCACGTGACGGTGCCGCCGTCGGTGCCGGCGGGGGAGGAGGAGCTGCCGGAGCGCCTCGCGACCCTGGTGGTGGCGGGCGAGGCGTGCCCGCCCGAACTGGTGGAGCGGTTCGCGGGCGGCCGCCGCTTCGTGAACGCGTACGGGCCGACGGAGACGACGGTGTGCGCGGCGATGTCGCCGCCGCTGTCGCCGTCGGCGCCGACGACCGGCGGCGCGGTGCCGATCGGGCGCCCGGTGTGGAACTCGCGGGTGTTCGTGCTGGACGACCGGCTGCGTCCGGTCGCGCCGGGCGTGGCGGGCGACCTGTACGTGGCCGGCGCGAGCCTCGCCCGCGGGTACGCGGGCCGTCCCGTCCCCACGGCGGAGCGGTTCGTGGCGTGCCCGTTCGGCGGGGGCCGCATGTACCGGACGGGCGACCTTGCGCGGTGGACGCCCGGCGGCGACCTCGTCTTCGCGGGCCGCGCCGACGCGCAGGTGAAGATCCGCGGGTTCCGGGTCGAGCCGGCCGAGGTGGAGGCCGTCCTGACCGCCCACGACCGGGTCGCGCGGGCCGTCGTCGTCGCCAGGGAGGACGCGGGCGTGCGGCGGCTCGTCGCCTACGTCGTCGGCGACGCGGAGCGCGCCGCGCTGCGGGAGCTCGCGGCCGCGAAGCTGCCCGACCACATGGTCCCGGCGGCGTTCGTGACGGTCGACGCGATCCCGGTGACGGCGAACGGCAAGGTGGACCGCGCCGCGCTCCCCGCCCCCGACTTCGGCGGCGGGTCCGCCGGCCGCGGCCCCGCCACGGCGACCGAGGAGGTCCTGTGCGCCGTGTTCGCGGACGTCCTGGGCGTGCCGTCGGCCGGGACGGAGGACTCGTTCTTCGAGCTCGGCGGCGACTCGCTCCTCGCGATGCGGTTGATCGCCCGTGTCCGGTCGGTGCTGGGCGTCGAGGTGAGCATCCGGGACCTGTTCGGCTCGCCGACCGTCGCGGGCCTGGCGCGGCTCGCTGACGAAGCACGCGGCGCGGGCGTGCGCGCGCCGCTGGCGGCGCGGGAGCGTCCCGAGGTCGTCCCGCTGTCGTATGCGCAGCAGCGGATGTGGTTCCTCAACCGGCTGGAGGAGGCCGGTGCGGGCGCCGGGTACACGGTGCCGCTGGTGATGCGGCTGTCCGGCCGAGTCGACGTCGCGGCGCTGGAGGCGGCCTTCGGGGACGTCGCGGACCGGCACGAGAGCCTCCGCACGATCTTCCCCGACGTCGACGGCGTCCCGCACCAGCGGATCGTCGACGGCCCCGGCGGGCGCCCGCCCCTGGTCGTCGAGGACATCGGCGAGGAGGACGCGGCCCCCGCCGCGGCCCGCGAGACCGGACGGGGCTTCGACCTCACCCGCGACCTGCCCTGGCGCACGCGGCTGCTGGCCCTGACGCCCACCGAGTCCGTTCTCGTGATCACCGCGCACCACATCGCCGTGGACGGCGGCTCGATGGCGGTGCTGGCCCGCGACCTGCGGGAGGCGTACACGGCCCGCGTCCGGGACGAGGCGCCCGCGTGGGAGCCGCTGCCCGTCCAGTACGCCGACTACGCGCTCTGGCAGCGCGACGTGCTCGGCGACCTGGACGACCCGGAAAGCCTCATCGCCTCGCAGTTCCGGTACTGGCGCGACGCGCTCGCGGGGGCGCCGGAGGACCTCGCCCTCCCCACCGACCGGCCCCGGCCGGCGGAGGCGTCGTTCCGCGGCGGCGCCGTGCCCGTCGAGGTCGGCGTGGACGTCCACGCCCGGCTCGTCGACCTGGCCCGCCGCAACGGCGTCACGATGTTCATGGTCGCGCAGGCGGCGGTCGCGCTGCTCCTCACCAAGGTGGGCGCCGGACCGGACGTCCCGATCGGGACGGCGGTCGCCGGACGCGGCGACGCCCGCCTCGAAGACCTCGCCGGCTTCTTCGTCAACACGCTGGTCCTGCGGACGGACGTCGGCGGGGACCCGTCGTTCACGGAGTTGCTGGGCCGCGTGCGTGAGACCGACCTGGCGGCGTTCGCGCATCAGGACGTCCCGTTCGAGCGGCTGGTGGAGGACCTTAACCCGGTGCGTTCGCTGGCGCGGCACCCGCTGTTCCAGGTGATGCTGAGCTTCCTCGGCGCACCCCAGGAACAGGACCACTGGGACCTCCCCGGCCTGCGCGTGTCCCCGCCACCGCCGGACGAGACCATCACCGCCCGCTTCGACCTCTCGATCGACCTCGCCGAGTACCGCAACGCGGAAGGCGTCCCGGCGGGATTCGGCGGAGAGATCCAGTACGCGGCCGACCTGTTCGACGAGTCGACGGTGCGGGCGTTGTCGGAGCGTTTGGTGCGGGTGCTGGAGCAGGTCGCGGCGGATCCGGACGTGCGGGTGAGCGGCCTCGATGTGCTGTCGGTGGACGAGCGTCGGCTGGTGGTGGAGGGGTGGAATGCGACGGCGTGTGCGGTGCCGGGCGGTTCGCTGGTGGAGCTGTTCGAGGGGCAGGCGTCTCGGACTCCGGGCGCGGTCGCGGTGGTCGATGGTGGTGTGTCGTGGACGTTCGCGGAGTTGGACGCGCGGGCGAACGGTGTCGCGCGTGGTTTGAGTGGCCGTGGTGTGGGTCGTGGGTCGCTGGTGGGTGTGCGGATGCAGCGGTCTGCGGACCTGGTCGCGACGTTGTTGGGTGTGTTGAAGGCCGGGGCGGCGTACGTCCCGTTGGACGTTTCGCATCCGGAGGAGCGGTTGGCGTCGATCGTGGCGGAAGCCGGTGTGTCGGTCGTGCTGACGGACGACGACGCGTTCCAGCCGTTCGAGCACGCTCCGGGTGTGGTCGTTTCGCCGGACGATCTGGCGTACGTCATGTACACCTCCGGTTCGACGGGGGTTCCGAAGGGTGTCGCGGTCACGCACGGCAACGTCGCGGCGTTCGCGCTCGACAGCGCGTGGCGCGATGACGTCGTGGAGTGCGTCCTGGTGCAGGCGAACCATGCGTTCGATGCGTCGACGTACGAGATCTGGGCTCCGCTTCTGCACGGTGGTCGGTTGGTGATCGTTCCGCCTGGTGAGGTGGACGCGGCGGAGCGCGGCAGGCTGATCGCGGAGCATCGGGTGTCGCATGTGGTGGCGCCGTCGGGGTTGTTCCGGGTGCTGGCCGAGCAGTCGCCGGAGATCTTCGGCGGGGTGCGGGAGGTGCTGACCGGCGGCGACGTCGTCTCGGCGGCGGCCGTCCGGAAGCTCCTGGAGACCCATCCCGACCTCACCGTGCGGACCACCTACGGACCCACCGAGACGACGGGCTTCGTGACGCACCTGCCGTTCGCGTCGAGCGATCCGGTCCCGGCGTCGTTGCCGATCGGCCGTCCTCTGGACAACACGCGGACTTACGTCCTCGACGACTTCCTCAACCCGGTCGCACCGGGCGTGGTGGGGGAGTTGTACATCGCGGGCGAAGGCGTGGCGCGCGGATATGCCGGACGCGCGGCGCTGACGGCGGAACGGTTCGTGGCGAACCCCTTCGAGGGCTCCGGGCGGATGTACCGGACGGGTGACCTGGCCCGCTGGACGTCCGAGGGACGGCTGGAGTTCGGGGGGCGTGCCGACGAGCAGGTGAAGATCCGGGGTTTCCGGATCGAGCCGGCCGAGGTGGAAGCCGTCCTGACCGCCCACGACGACGTGCACCAGGCCGTCGTCATCGCCCGCGAGGACGACCCTGGGACCAAGCGGCTCGTCGCCTATGTCGTCGGCGAAGCGGACCTGGCCGAGTTGCGGGAGTTCGCGGCCGTCCGGCTTCCCGAGTACATGGTCCCGGCCGCGTTCGTCCCGCTGGACGCCGTCCCGGTGACCCGTAACGGCAAGGTCGATCGGGTGGCCCTCCCCGCCCCGGACTTCGCGGGACGGGCGGGCGGTCGTCCTCCGGCGACTCCCGGCGAGGAGGTCCTGTGCGGCCTGTTCGCCGAGGTGCTGGGCGTCGAGCAGGTCGCGGCGGACGTCTCGTTCTTCGAGCTCGGTGGTGACTCGCTCCTGGCGATGCGGCTGATCTCTCGTGTGCAGGCGGTGCTGGGTGCGGAGATCGGCATTCGTGAGCTGTTCGGGTCGCCGACGGTCGCGGGGTTGGCGCGGCTCGCTGATGAGGCGCGCGGGGCGGGCGTGCGTCCGGCGCTCGTGGCTCGGGAGCGTCCGGAGGTCGTGCCGCTGTCGTATGCGCAGCAGCGGATGTGGTTCCTGAACCGGCTGGAGGAGGCCGGTGCGGGCGCGGGGTACAACGTGCCGCTCGCGCTGCGGTTGTCCGGTGATCTGGACGTCGCCGCGCTGGAGGCGGCCCTCGGGGACGTCACCGACCGCCACGAGACGCTCCGCACGCTGTTCCCGCACGTCGACGGCGTCCCGCACCAGGTGATCCTGGACGCGCCGGAAGCGCGTCCGAGCCTGCGGATAGACCGGACCACCGAGGAACGCCTGGCGGAGGACACCGCCGAAGAGGTCTCCCGAAGGTTCGACCTCGCCCGCGACCTGCCCTGGCGGGCGCGGCTGCTGGTGTCGTCCCCGACGGAGGCGGCCTTGGTCGTGGTGGCGCACCACATCGCGGTGGACGGCTGGTCGATGGGCGTCCTCGCCGCCGACATCCGGGCGGCGTACACGGCCCGCGTCCGGGGCGAGGCGCCCGCGTGGGAGCCGCTGCCCGTCCAGTACGCCGACTACGCCCTCTGGCAGCGGGAGGTGCTCGGCGAACTCGACGACCCCGACAGCGTGATCTCCGCCCAGCTCGGCTACTGGAGAGACGCCCTCGCGGGCGCGCCGGAGGAGCTCGCGCTGCCCGGCGACCGTCCCCGCCCGGCCACCGCGTCGTTCCGCGGCGCCGAAGTCCCGCTGCGGGTGGACGCCCGAACCCACCGCGGGCTGCGGGAGACGGCCCGGCGGAACGGCGTCACGATGTTCATGGTCGCGCAGGCGGCGCTCGCCGTCCTGCTGTCGAAGGTCGGCGCGGGCGACGACGTCCCGATCGGCACCCCGGTCGCCGGGCGCGGCGAAGCCGCACTGGACGACCTCGCCGGCTTCTTCCTCAACACCCTCGTCCTGCGGACGGACGTCGGCGGCGACCCGTCGTTCACCGAACTGCTCGCACGCGTCCGCGAGACCGACCTCGCGGCGTACGCGCACCAGGACGTCCCGTTCGAGCGGCTCGTCGAAGACCTCAATCCGGCGCGTTCGCTGGCGCGGCACCCGCTGTTCCAGGTCATGCTGGCCTTCCAGAACATCCCGGACGGCGACGCTCCCCTCGACCTGCCGAACCTCCAGGTCCGTCCGCTCATGGCGGCCGAGAGCGTGACCGCCAAGTTCGACCTGTCGCTGACCCTGTCGGAACGCCGCGACGAGAGCGGAGCGGCGGACGGAATCGAAGGCGGGATCCAGTACGCGACCGACCTGTTCGACCCGGAAACGGCCGACGCGCTCGCCCGACGTTTCGTCGCGGTGCTCCAGCAGGTGGCGGCGGACCCGGACGTGCCGGTGTCCGAGGTCGATGTGCTGTCGGCGGACGAGCGCCGGTTGGTGGTGGAGGGGTGGAACGCGACGGGTCGTCCGGTGCCGGGTGGTTCGCTGGTGGAGTTGTTCGAGGCGCAGGCGGCGCGGACGCCGGGCGCGGTGGCGGTCGTGTCGGGGGACGGCGGCGTGTCGTGGACGTACGCGGAGCTGAATGCGCGGGCGAACGGGGTCGCGCGGGCGCTGGGGGATCGTCGCGGTTCGCTGGTCGGCGTCCGCATGCGGCGGTCGGCCGACCTGCTCCCGGTGCTGCTCGGCGTCCTCAAGGCGGGTGCGGCGTACGTCCCGTTGGACGTTTCGCATCCGGAGGAGCGGATCGCGGCGGTGATGGCGGAGGCCGAGGTGTCGGTCGTCATCACCGACGCCGACGAGTTCGAGCCGGTCGAGCAGAACCCGAATGTTCATGTCTCGGCGCAAAGTCTCGCTTACGTGATGTACACATCCGGTTCGACGGGCGTGCCGAAGGGTGTCGCGGTCACGCACGGGAACGTGGTGGCGTTCTGCCTGGACGAGGCGTGGCGTGACGATGTCGTGGAAAGCGTGCTGGTGCAGGCGAACCATGCGTTCGATGCGTCGACGTACGAGATCTGGACGCCGCTGCTGCACGGTGGCCGGTTGGTGGTGGCGCCGGACGGCGATCTGGACGCCGCCGAACGCGGACGGCTGATCGCCGAGCACGGTGTGACGAACGTGCATGCGACGGCGGGTCTGTTCCGTGTGCTGGCGGAGCAGTCGCCGGAGATCTTCGCCGGTGTCCGCGAGGTGTCCACGGGCGGCGACGTCGTCTCCTCCACGGCCGTCCGGAACCTGCTGGACGCCCACCCGGAACTCACCGTCCGGACGACCTACGGGCCGACCGAGACGACGGCATTCGCCACGCATCTTCCCTTCGTGGCAGGCGACGACGTCCCGCCCACGGTGCCGATCGGGACGCCGATGGACAACATGCGGGCGTACGTCCTGGACGAGTTCTTACGCCCGGTGCCGCCGGGTGTGGCCGGTGAGCTGTACCTTGCCGGGCACGGTGTGGCGCGCGGGTATGCCGGACGCGCGGCGCTGACGGCGGAACGGTTCGTGGCGAACCCCTTCGAGGGCTCCGGGCGGATGTACCGGACGGGTGACCTGGCCCGCTGGACGTCCGGAGGACGGCTGGAGTTCGGGGGGCGTGCCGACGAGCAGGTGAAAATCCGGGGGTTCCGGATCGAGCCGGCCGAGGTGGAAGCCGTCCTGACCGCCCACGACGACGTGCACCAGGCCGTCGTCATCGCCCGTGAGGACATCCCCGGCACCAGGCGGCTCGTCGCCTACATCATCGGAAACCCCGGCGACGGCGGCTCCGGCCTGCGCGGGTTCGTCGCCGACCGACTCCCCGAGTACATGGTCCCGGCCGCGTTCGTCCCGCTCGACACGCTTCCCGTCACCCGCAACGGCAAGGTCGATCGGGCCGCCCTTCCCGCCCCGGACTTCGCGGGTCTGGCCGGTGATCGGGCCCCGGCGACCCCGACCGAGGAGGTCCTGTCGGGACTGTTCGCCGACGTCCTCGGCTTGGACCGGGTCGGGGTGGACGTCTCGTTCTTCGAGCTCGGTGGTGACTCGCTCCTGGCGATGCGGCTGATCTCTCGTGTGCAGGTGGTGCTGGGTGCGGAGATCGGCATTCGCGAGCTGTTCGGGTCGCCGACGGTCGCGGGGTTGGCGCGGCTCGCGGACGAGGCGCGTGGGGCGGGCGTGCGTCCGGCGCTCGTGGCTCGGGAGCGTCCGGAGGTCGTGCCGCTGTCGTATGCGCAGCAGCGGATGTGGTTCCTGAACCGGTTGGAGGAGGCCGGTGCGGGTGCGGGGTACAACGTGCCGCTCGCGCTGCGCCTGACGGGCGACCTCGACGTCGCGGCGCTGGAGGGGGCCCTCGGGGACGTCGCAGACCGCCACGAGACGCTCCGCACGGTCTTCCCCGAGAGCGCGGGCGTTCCGCGGCAGGAAATCCTGGACGGCGCGGACGGCCGTCCCGTCCTGCGGGTGGACGAGGTCGCGGAGAGCGACCTGGCGGACGCCGCGACCGTCGAGATGGAACGCGGGTTCGACCTCACCCGGGAGCCGCCGTGGCGGGCGCGGCTGCTGGTGCCGTCGTCCGGCGAATCCGTCCTGGTGATCACGGCGCACCACATCGCCGTGGACGGCTGGTCGATGGGCGTCGTCACCCGCGACCTGGGGGCCGCGTACGCGGCCCGTGTCCGGGGCGAGGCGCCCGCGTGGGAGCCGCTGCCCGTCCAGTACGCCGACTACGCCCTCTGGCAGCGGGACGTCCTGGGCGACCCCGACGATCCCAAGAGTCTTCTCGCCGAGCACATCGGGCACTGGCGCGAAGCGCTCGCCGGCCTCCCCGAGGAACTGGCGCTGCCCGTCGACCGGCCCCGGCCGTCGGCGGCGACGTTCCGCGGCGCGATCGTCCCGGTCGGGACGGACGCCGAGGTGCACCGCCGCCTCACCGAGTTGGCGCGGCTGCACGGCGTGACGATGTTCATGGTGGCGCAAGCCGCGGTCGCGGTGCTGCTGTCGAAGGTCGGTGCGGGCGACGACGTCCCGATCGGCACGGCCGTCGCGGGACGCGGCGACGCGGCGCTGGAGGACCTGGCCGGTTTCTTCGTCAACACGCTCGTGCTGCGGACGGACGTGAGCGGCGACCCGTCGTTCGCCGAACTCCTCGACCGCGTCCGCGACACCGACCTCGCCGCCTACGCGCACCAGGACGTCCCGTTCGAGCGGCTCGTCGAAGACCTCAACCCGCCGCGCTCCCTCGCCCGGCACCCGCTCTTCCAGGTGATGCTGACGCTTCAGAACCTGCCGCAGGGCGACGGCGACCTCGACCTCGCGGGCGTGCGCGCATGTCCGTTCGCCGGGGACGAGCCGGGCGAGCAGGCGGCCAAGTTCGACCTGTCGTTCAGCCTCACCGAGCAGCGCGACGCGGACGGCTCCCCGGCCGGGATCGAAGGCGGAATCCAGTACGCGGCCGACCTGTTCGACGACGCCACCGCCCGCGCGCTCGCCGCACGCCTCGAACGCGTCCTCGAGCAGGGCGCCGCCACCCCGGACGCGCCCGTCTCCGATATCGACGTGCTGGCGCCGTCCGAGCGCCGACGGGTGGTTGAGCAGTGGAACGCCACCGCACGTCCCGTGCCGGGCGGCTCGCTGGTGGAGCTGTTCGAGGCGCAGGCGGCGCGGACGCCCGACGCGGTGGCGGTCGTGTCGGGGGACGGTCGCGTGTCGTGGACGTACGCGGAGTTGAACGCCCGCGCGAACGGCGTCGCGAAGACGCTCGCGGGTCGAAACGGTTCGCTGGTCGGCGTCCGGATGCGGCGGTCGGCCGACCTGCTCCCGGTGCTGCTCGGCGTCCTCAAGGCGGGCGCGGCGTACGTCCCGCTGGACGTCTCGCATCCGGAGGACCGGATCGCGGCGGTGATGGCCGAGGCCGGAGTGTCGACCGTCATCACCGACGCCGACGCGTTCGAGCCCGTCGAGGAAAACCCCAGCCTTCACATCGAACCCGAGTGCCTTGCGTACGTCATGTACACGTCCGGATCGACGGGCGTCCCGAAGGGCGTCGCGATCACGCACGGGAACGTGGTGGCGTTCGCACTGGACGCCGCCTGGCGCGAGGACGTCGTCCAGTGCGTCTTGGTGCAGGCGAACCATGCGTTCGATGCGTCGACGTACGAGATCTGGACGCCGCTTCTGCACGGTGGCCGGTTGGTGGTGGCGCCGGACGGCGATCTGGACGCCGCCGAACGCGGGCGGCTGATCGCCGAGCACGGTGTGACGAACGTGCACGCGACCGCTGGCCTGTTCCGGGTGCTGGCCGAGCAGTCGCCGGAGATCTTCGCCGGTGTCCGCGAGGTGTCGACCGGCGGCGACGTCGTGTCGTCCGCAGCGGCCCGCGCCTTGCTGGACGCCCACCCGGAACTCACCGTCCGGACGACCTACGGGCCGACCGAGACGACGGCGTTCGCGACCCACCTGGCCTTCACGTCTCCCGACGACGTCCCGTCCACGGTGCCGATCGGGACGCCGATGGACAACACCCGCGCCTACGTCCTCGACGAGACGTTACGCCCGGTGCCGCCCGGTGTGGTCGGTGAGCTGTACCTCGCCGGGCACGGCCTGGCGCGCGGGTACGCGTCCCGCCCGGCCCTGACGGCGGAACGGTTCGTCGCGAACCCCTTCGAGACGGGCGCCCGGATGTACCGCACGGGCGACCTCGCCCGCTGGACGTCCGACGGCCGGTTGGCATTCGCGGGGCGCGCCGACGAGCAGGTGAAGATCCGGGGATTCCGGATCGAGCCCGCCGAGATCGAAGCCGTCCTGACCAGCCACCCCGACGTCCACCAGGCCGTCGTCATCGCCCGCGAGGACATCCCCGGCACCATGCGGCTCGTCGCCTACATCATCGGAAACCCCGGCGGCGACGGCTCCGACCTTCGCGAGTTCGTCGCCGACCGACTCCCCGAGTACATGGTCCCGGCCGCGTTCGTCCCGCTCGACGCCCTCCCGGTGACCCGTAACGGCAAGGTCGATCGGGCCGCCCTGCCGGTGCCCGCCCTCGCCGGTGCCGGGGCCGGGCGGGAGCCCGCCGACCGGGTGGAGGAGATCCTCTGCGCCCTGTTCGCCGAGGCGCTCGGTGCGGACCGGGTCGGGCCGGACGACTCGTTCTTCGGCCTCGGCGGCGACTCGCTGCTCGCGATGCGGCTCATCGCCCGGATCCGGGCGGTCCTCGGCGCCGAGGTGGGGATCCGGGGGTTGTTCGCGGCGCCCACGCCCGCGGGTGCGGCCGAGGCCGTCGCGGCGGGCGGCGGCTCGGCGGGCGACTTCGATCCGCTGCTGCCGCTGCGCCCGGACGGTGACGCACCTCCGCTGTTCTTCGTCCATTCGGGCGGCGGGCTCGCCTGGAACTACGCGGAGCCCGCCCGGCATCTGCCGCCGGGACGCCCGGTCTACGGGATCCAGGCGCGGGGGCTCGACGGGACGGCGGAGCCGCCCGCGAGCATCGCGGAGATGGCGGCCGAGTACGCGGAGCTCGTCCGCGCCGTGCAGCCCGCGGGTCCGTACCATCTCGCCGGCTGGTCGTTCGGCGGGGTGGTCGCCCACGCGGTGGCGACGCGGCTGCAGGAGCTCGGGGAGCGGGTCGGGCTGCTGGCGATCCTCGACGGCTACCCGCACGACGGCCCCGCCGCCGGAGCCGAGCGACCCGCCGGGGGCCCGCCCGCCGGACCGCCGGGCGGCGAGGTGCCGGCGCTGGCGGCCGTGCAGCGGATCGCCGACAACAACGTGCGGCTCGCGGCCGAGCACGAGCCCGGGGTGTTCCGGGGGGACGTCGTGCTCGCGGTGGCGACGCGCGCGCGGCCCCGGCACCTGCCCGCGGACCGCGCGGCGGAGGTGTGGCGGCCCTACGTGACCGGTGCCGTGGAGACGCATCCGGTGGACGCCGACCACCACGGCCTGCTCGCGCCGGAGCCCGCCGCGCCGATCGGGCGGCTGCTGGCCTCGAAGCTCACCGAGGACGGCGCCGCCGACCCCGCCGACGACCGCACCGACGATCTCGCCCGGGAACCCGCCGGGAACGACGAGCGACCCATCTAACGTCAGGAGACGGAGTGTCACAGAACACGTCCTTATCGAACAAAGCGGAACCGGACAGATCGGGATCGGGGTCGGGCGGAGCGAAGGGGGCCGGGCGGGAGCGCGACGTCGTCGACGACGCGGACCCGCGGGCGCTGATCTGGGATCTGCTGCGCGGCCAGTGGCGGTTCTCCGCGCTGTACGCGTTCGTGGAACTCGACGTGGCGGGCGCGCTCGGCGACGGGCCGCTGACCGCCGGGGAGCTGGCCGAGCGGCTGGGGGTGGACCGGGTCGCGGTGGGGCGGCTGCTGCGGACGGTCGCGGCGCTGGGCGTCGCGCGGTCGGTGGGCGGGCCGGAGACGCCCCGGTACGCGCTCACCGCGGCGGGGGACTCGCTGCGCGCGGACGCGCCCGGCTCGATGCGGTCGGTGTCGCTGCTGCAGGGCGCGCCCGTCCTGCTGGACGCGATGGAGTCGCTCGCGGACGCCGTGCGGCAGGGGCGCTCGTCCTTCGCGGCGCGGTTCGGGTCGTTCTACGGGTGGCTCGCCACCGACGCCGACGCGCGGCGGCACTTCGACGTCTTCATGACGACGCGGTCCCGCGCGATCGCCGACGCGGCCGTGGCCGCCTACGACTTCGCCGGGATCGGGACGCTCGCCGACATCGGCGGCGGCAAGGGGACGGTGCTCGCGACGGCGCTGCGGGCGACGCCCGGCATGCGCGGAATGCTGCTGGACCTGGAGCCGGTGATGGCGGGCGCCCGCGCGTTCCTGGCGGCCGAGGGGGTCGCGGACCGGTGCGAGCTGGTCGTCGGGGACTTCTTCCGCGCCGTGCCGCGCGCCGACGCGTACCTGCTGTCCAACATCGTCCACAACTGGGACGACGACGACGCGCTGCGCATCCTCGGCAACATCCGCCGGGAGCTGCCGGCGGACGGGCGCGTCCTGCTGCTGGACATGCTGCTGCCCGAGGACGACCGGCCGCATCTCGGCAAGGAGATGGACATGCGGCTGCTGGCGCTCTACGACGGCGGCCGGGAGCGGGGCGAGCAGGAGTACCTGGCGCTGCTCGGCAAGGCGGGGCTGCGCACCGAGCGGGTCGTCGAGCTGCCCAACGCGCTCAGCCTGGTCGACGCCCGGCCCGAGTGACCCGACCGGTTGAGGAGTGCGGATGAGACCGACGTACGCCGCCGGCCGGCGGCGCGTGCGGCGGGCGCTGGCGGCGCCGCTCGCCCTGGTGCTCGGCGGCGGCCTGGTGGCCGTCGCGGGCACGCCCGCCGCGCTGGGCGCCTTCGACCCGGGGCGGCAGAGCCTGGACGGCCGCGGCAACAACCCGCGGCACCCCGACTGGGGCCGCGCCGGGACGAACTACGCGCGGGTCGCGCCGGCGCGGTACGCGGACGGGCGGGGCGAGCCCGTGACCGGGCCGAACGCCAGGACCGTCAGCAACCGCGTGTTCAACGACGAGTTCTTCGACGAGAACGGCGCCGGCTTCTCGGTGAACATCTTCTCCGAGCAGCAGCTCAGCCAGTGGGCGTGGGCGTGGGGGCAGTTCGTCGACCACGAGATCGGGCTGCGCAGCGGAGTGCTGCGCGGCGACCCGCAGGGGGAGCGGGCGGACGTGCCCGTGGACGGCGCCGACCCGCTGGAGACGAAGCAGGATCCCGCGGTCGTGAAGTTCACCCGGTCGACGCCCGCCCCGGGCACCGGGACGGGGCCGGAGAACCCCCGGCAGCAGATCAACAACGTCAGCTCCTACCTCGACGGGTCGGCCGTCTACGCCACCACCGCGGAGCGGCTGGAGTGGATGCGGGAGGGCCCGGTCGACGGGAACCTCGCCGACAACGGGGCCCGGCTGCTGCTGCCGGGCGGTCACCTGCCGCGCCGGGACGCGCGCGGCGACGTCGCGGCCGCGCCCGAGGTGGAGCTCGGCGGGGAACTGCTCGCCGACCCGGGGAAGGCGGTCGTCACCGGGGACCCGCGCGCCAACAACAACACGGCCGTCACGGCGGTGGAGACGCTGATCGCGCGGGAGCACAACCGGATCGTGGACCGGCTGCCGGACGCGCTGAGCGAGGAGGAGAAGTTCCAGATCGCCCGGCGGGTGGTCATCGCGAAGGTGCAGTACATCACCTACACCGAGTTCCTGCCCGCGCACGGGATCGACCTGCCCCGGTACCGGGGGTACGACCCGTCGGTGGACGCGACGCTCGGCAACGAGTTCGCGACCGTCGGGTACCGCATCCACAGCATGATCCACAGCGGGTTCCCGATGGAGACGGAGCGGTCCCGGTACACGGAGGAGCAGCTCGAGAAGTTCCGCGAGATGGGCTTCAACATCGACCCGAGCGACGACCCCGCCAAGGTGAAGATCCAGTTCACGCTGGCGCAGTCCCGGGACAACCCGATGATCATCCCGGTGATCGGGCTCGGGCCGTTCCTGCAGGGGCTCGGGTCCAAGGCGCAGTACCACAACGAGGAGCAGATCGAGCGGGAGCTGCGGGACGTCCTGTGTTCGGCGCCCGACGCCGAGCCGCGCTGCGTCTTCGACCTGGGCGCGCTCGACCTGGAGCGGGGCCGCGACCACGGCATGCCGTCCTACAACGCGATGCGGCGCGCCTACGGGCTCCCGCCGAAGCGGGCGTTCACCGAGATCACCGGGGAGACGACCGCGGAGTTCCCCGCCGATCCGCTGCTCACGGCCGGGGACGAGATCAACGACCCGGACGCGATCGACTTCGTCCGCATCACCAACCTGTTCGGCAGCCGGGTCGGGCCGGAGAACCATTTCGAGGACACCGGCGCCGTGTCGTTCGCGCGGCGCACCACGCTCGCCGCGCGGTTGAAGGCCCTGTACAGGTCGGTGGACCGGCTCGACGCCTACATGGGGATGCTCGCCGAGAAGCACGCCGGCCCGGAGTTCGGGGAGCTGCAGCGGGCGATGTGGAGCCGGGAGTTCCGGCGGCTCCGCGACGGCGACCGGTTCTTCTACGGCAACCAGGCGCCGGTGCTCGAGCAGATAAGGAAGCGCTACGGCGTCGACTTCCGGGAGAACCTCGGGGACCTCGTCGCGAACAACACCGACGTCGCGCGGTCGGACCTGGCGGGGAACGTGTTCTTCGCCAAGGGCCAGGTGCCGCCGGAGCGCTGCATGGTGCGGTACCGGACGACGGAGCGGACCGGCACCGGCTCGGGGACCTTCGCGGCGGAGCTGCGCGTCACCAACCTGTCGCGGCGGCCGCTCGACGCCTGGGCCGTCCGGTTCCGGTACGGGGACGGGCAGGAGATCACCGGCGTGACGGGCGGGACGGCCGCGCAGAACGGCGCCGACGTGCCCATTTCCACCCCGCCGGGAGGCGGTGCGATCGCGCCCGGACGAAGTCGCGTGATCGAGATATCCGGAAAGTGGCGGGATCGCAATACCGACCCGTCGGCCTTCTCTCTCAACACCACGCCGTGCCGTTCCTGACGGGCGGCGATCAAGGAAATCGAAAGAACGGTGCGGGCGCCGGAAATTGGGGGGAATGCGAGGTTTTCTCGCTGATACCTTCCCGCAACCGCACGCCCGATAGAACGAAAGTCAGAACCGATTCAGCGATCTCGACGAGAGGTGCGACGACATGCAGACGGATACCGACCGCGGCGAGGGGCGCGCCGCCGCGCGGCGGCCGCGCCGCCTCCGGCCGCTCGTGACGATGGCGGCGGCGGTCGCGGCCGTCGGGCTGCTGGCGGGCGCCTGCGGCGACGACGGCGGCGAGGGCGGCACCGGTGTCGCCGCCGCCACCCCCGGGGCCGCGGGCCAGCCGAAGACCGGCGGCGCCGGCGGCGGCGGGGGCGACCCCCTCGCCTACGCCAAGTGCATGCGCGACAACGGCGTCGCGGACTTCCCCGACCCCGACTCGGACGGCCGGCTGGCCATCGACGGCAGCAAGGTCGACATGGACTCGCCGGCGTTCAAGGCGGCCCAGGAGAAGTGCAAGGAGTTCGACCCGCCGCCCCCGCCGGAGCCCGCGGCGGACCGCAAGGCGGCGCTCGAATACGCCAAGTGCATGCGCGAGAACGGCATCCCCAACTTCCCGGACCCGGACGCCCAGGGCAAGACCGACATCGACGCGAGCACCGGCATCGACCTCGACGGCGCGGCCTACAAGAAGGCCGACGAGGAGTGCAAGAAGGTCCTGGTGCACGGCGGCAAGAAGGTCGGAGGCGGTGGGTGACCACCGGCACCGTGCGGGACCCCGGCGCGCGCGACGGCGCGCCGGGGTCAGCCGGCGGCCGCCGGGGCGGACGCGTCCGCGGGCGTGCGCGCGCCGCCGGCCGCCGCGGCCGGGGCGGGCAGGAAGCGGAGCGTGACCGTCAGCCCGCCGCCGGGGCGCGGCTCCGCGCGCAGGTCCGCGTCGTGGGCGGTGGCGATGGCCTGCACGATGGACAGGCCGAGGCCGAGCCCCTCGCTGCGTCCGGTGCGTTCGGTCCCGAGCCGCTGGAACGGCATGAACAGCCGCTCCAGCGCGTCCGGCGGCACGACCGGGCCGGTGTTCTCCACCGTCAGGACGGGCCGGTCCCCGTCCATGCCGGTGGCGACCGTCACCCCGCCGTCCGGGACGTTGTGCCGCAGCGCGTTGTCGACCAGGTTGATCACCAGGCGTTCCGCGAGGCCCGGGTCGCCCGCCGCGACCGCCTCGCCGAGGGCGGCGTCCAGAGTGACGCCGCGCCGCTCGGCCTCCGCGCGGCGGGCCGCGACGACCTGCCCGGTCAGCCGGTCGAGCGCGACCGGCACCCGGCGCTCGATGCCCGCCTGCCCGCGGGCCAGCGTGAGCAGCGCGGCGACCAGCCGCTCCTGGTGCCGGCCCGCGGCGATGACCCGCAGGTGCGCGTCCCGCAGCGACTCCACGGTCGCGTCGGGGTCGGCGAGCGCCACCTGCGACAGCGTCCGCTGCCGCGCCATCGGGGTGCGCAGCTCGTGCGACGCGTTGGCGACGAACCGGCGCTGGGCCTCGAACGCGGCCTCCAGCCGGGCGAGCAGCCCGTCGATGGTGTCGCCCAGGTCCTTCAGCTCGTCGGTGGGGCCGGGCAGCGCCAGCCGCTCGTGCAGGTTGGTGGCCGAGATCTCGCGGGTCGCGGCCGTGATGACGCGCAGCCGCCGCAGGATGCGGCCGGCGACGGCCCAGCCCAGCCCGATCGACGCCAGCGACATGATCCCCAGCGCGATGCCGGACTGGACGAGCTGCGTCCGCCGCTGCCGCTCCTTCTGGTGCCGGGCCAGCGCGGCGATCTGCCGGTCGTCGATGTCGTCCGGCGGGGTCAGCCCGCGGTTGCCGGTGTCGCTGTCGTCCCGCTGTGCCGGGCCCCGCTTGCGCGGCGGGTCCCGCATTTCCTTGATCGACGTCGTGATGCCGTCCTCGCCCTGGTAGAAGTACACGCCCTGGGTGGCGCGGTCCACGAGAAAGAAGGTGATGCCGAGCGTGACCGCGCCCGACAGCAGGAAAAGCGCGCCGTAGAGCAGCGTGAGCCGGAGCCGGACGGTGTTGCGGGGGAGTCGGAACCGCATGGGCGTCCTTCAGATTCGGTAGCCGGATTTGGCCACGGTTTCGATGACCGGCGGGTCGCCGAGCTTGGCGCGCAGCCTGCTGATCGTCACCTTGACGGTTTTGGTGAACGGGTCGGCGGACTCGTCCCAGACCCGTTCCAGGAGTTCCTCCGCGGACACCGCCCGCCCGTTCGCGGCGAGCAGCAGTTCCAGGACGCCGAACTCCTTCGGGGCGAGGTCGAGGGTCCGCCCGGCCCGCCGCGCCCGCCGCTGCGCCACGTCCAGCTCGATGTCGCCGTGCCGCAGCACCGGCGGCACCGCCGGATGCGCCCGCCGCGCCAGCGCGCCGATCCGCGCCATGAGGACGGGGAAGTCGAACGGTTTCGGTAGGTAGTCGTCCGCGCCCAGGTTGAGCCCGTCGACCAGGTCGTCGCTGGTCGCGGCCGCGGTGAGCATCAGCACCCGGCTGCCGCGCCCGGCCGACACGAGCTGCGCGCAGACCTCGTCGCCGTGCAGGCCGGGCAGGTCGCGGTCGAGGACGATGACGTCGTAGTCGTTGACCATCGCGCGTTCCAGCCCGGACGACCCGTCGAGCGCGACGTCGACGGCCATCCACGCCCGGCGCAGCCCCACCGCGACCGTCTCCGCCATTTCCTCGTCGTCCTCGATGACCAGTATCCGCACCGCCCCGCACCCCCGGAAAGATCATTGAGCTCCGACCGCCCGGTCCATTCGGGCCGGGCGCGCGGCGTCCGCACGCCGCGCGAATCGCCATGCTAACCGAGGCCCGGTTTCGGCAGGGTTTCAGCGCCGGAATGCCGAAGGCGGACGCTGCTTCCCGGCGGCTCACGGCACCGCCCGCCGACCGAAAGGTGCGCTTTTGTCGGCTCGCCGGAAGGGGCGGGCGCACCGGTCCGCCGCCCGAGGAAATGCGCCGCCGCCGATACCGTCCCGAAACCGCCGCCCGAGTAGAACCACATTGACATCGGAAAAGGCATCCGCCGAAGGAGAAGCAATGCGCGGCACCGAATATCGAACGCGGCCGGACGGGTCCGGCCGCGCCGCCGTCCGCAGCGGCCCGGCCCGGGACGGGGAGGAGGCATGAGCGTGACCTCCGAAACCGTGCCCGGCGAGGACGCCGCGGGCGGCCGGGACGCCCCGCCGCAGCGCCGCCGCCGGCGCCGCACGCTGCTGTCGGTCCTGGTGCTGGGCGCCGCCGGCGCGGTCGCCGGCGTCGTGCTGGTCGACCCGTTCGGCGACGAGGCCCCCGCCACCACCCGCAACGCGGCGCCGACCGGCACCGCGGCCGTCCGCCAGGGCCAGGTGTCCGCCCGCATCTCGGTCAGCGGCACCCTCACCTACGACGGCGGCTACGAGGCCGTGAACCAGGCGAGCGGCGTCTTCACCGACCTGCCGAGCACCGGCAAGGTCTACAAGGCGGGCCACACCCTGTACCGGGTGAACACCGCGCCGGTCGTGTTCCTCAAGGGGTCCATCCCCGTCTACCGCGACCTGGAGTGGGGCGACCAGGGCCGGGACGTCCGGCAGCTCAACGCCGCGCTCGTCTCCCTCGGCCACGGCAGCGGCCTCGACGCCGACTCCAAGTACTTCGGCTACGCCACCTACCTCGCCCTCCTGCGCCTGGAGGACGCCCGCGGCCTGAAGGAGGACGGGAAACTGTCCAAGGGAGAGATCGTCTACCTGCCCGCCGACCAGATCCGCGTCACCAAGCTGAACGTCGGGGTCGGCGACCGGGCCGGCGGCGGCACCGCCGTGCTGGAGGCCAGCTCGCTGCGCCGGCACGTCTCGGTGGAGCTCGACGCCGCCTACCAGTCGCAGGTGAAGGAGGGCGACAAGGTCACCATCACGCTGCCGAACCTGAAGACGACCGGCGGCGAGGTCGTGTCCGTCGGCAAGGTCGCCACCTCCGACGACGAGGAGGGCGGCGCCAAGATCAAGGTGGGGATCCGGCCGGACGACCCCGAGGCCACCGGCAGCCTGGACCGGGCCCCGGTGCAGGTGTCGATCGTCACCGACAGCGCCGACGGCGTGCTGTTCGTCCCCGTGACGGCCCTGCTGGCGCTGCTGGACGGCGGCTACGGCGTCGAGGTCGTCGCGCCCGACGGCGCCCGCCGGCTCGTCCAGGTCGAGCTCGGCATGTTCGACCAGAACAGCGGGACGGTCGAGGTCACCGGCCAGGGCCTCCAGGCCGGCCAGCGCGTCGTGGTGCCGGCGTCATGAGCGGGCCGCACGCCGGCGCGGGCGACACCGCGCTGCTGACCGGGCCCCGCTCCGGCGGCGAGACGCCCGTCCTCGAACTCGACGGCGTCACCCGGCTGTACCCGGGCGCGTCGCCCGTCGCGGCGCTGGCCGGGGTCAGCTTCACCGTGAACCGCGGCGAGCTCGTCGCGATCGTCGGGCCGTCCGGGTCCGGCAAGTCCACGCTGCTGAACGTGATGGGGACGCTCGACCGCCCCACGTCCGGCGTCATGCGCATCACCGGCACGGACGTCGCGCGGATGAGCGACCGGGACCTCGCGGCGCTGCGCGCCACCCAGATCGGGTTCGTGTTCCAGCAGTTCTTCCTCGCCGACCACACCACCGCTCTGGAGAACGTCGCCGACGGGCTGCTGTATGCGGGCGTCGGCCGCGCGGCGCGCCGCAAGGCCGCGGCGGAGGCCCTCGACCGGGTCGGGCTCGCGCACCGCGCCGGGTTCCTGCCGTCCAAGATGTCGGGCGGCGAGCGGCAGCGCGTCGCGATCGCCCGCGCGCTCATCGGCGGCCCCGCGATCGTGCTCGCCGACGAGCCCACCGGCAACCTCGACAGCGTCAACGGCGCCGCGATCCTGTCGCTGCTCACCGAGCTGCACCAGCAGGGCGCCACCATCATGGTGATCACCCACGACCGGGAGATGGCCGCGCGGCTGCCCCGCCGGATCGAGGTGCTGGACGGCAGGATCGTCGCGGACACCGGCGCACCGGGGGAGGCGCGGCTGCGATGACCACGACCACCACGCCCGGGCGGCTGGCGCCCGCCGACCTGGCGCGCACCGCCAGCGTCGGGCTCCGCACCCGGCGGCTGCGCGCCGCGCTGTCCGCCCTCGGCATCGCGATCGGCGTCGCGTCGATCGTCGCCGTCCTCGGCCTGTCGGCGTCGTCGCAGGCCGGGCTGCTCGCCGAGATCGACCGGCTCGGCACCAACATGCTGACGGTCAGTCCCGGCGTCGACATCGAGGGCAACGAGGTGAAGCTGCCGAAGTCCGCGCCCGCGATGGTCGGCCGGATCGGGCCCGTCCAGCGGGTCCAGACGACCGGCAAGACCGACGCGAAGGTGTACCGCAGCCCGCTCGTCCCGGCGATCAACTCCAACGGCCTCACCGTCCAGGCGGCCAGCCTGGACCTGCCCGAGACCGTCCGCACCCGGGTCGCCGAGGGGGTGTTCCTCAACGAGGCCACCGCGACGCAGCCGACCGCGGTGCTCGGCTACGACGCGGCCCGGCGGCTCGGCTTCGACCGCATCCGCCCCGGGCAGCGGATCTGGCTCGACGAGCAGTGGTTCTACGTCGCCGGGATCCTCGCGAAGGCCGACCTCGCCCCGGAGATCGACGCCTCGGTCCTGATCGGGTACCCGGCCGCCCAGAAGTTCCTGCGCCACGACGGGCACCCCACCACCATCTACGTCCGGTCCGACACCGAGCAGGTGAACGCCGTCCACTCGGTGCTGGCCAGGACCGTCAACCCGATGAACCCCGGGGACGTCACGGTCAGCAACCCGTCGGACGCGCTCGTCGCCCGCGCCGCCGCCGAGTCGGCGCTGAACGGCCTGTTCCTCGGCCTCGGCGCGGTCGCGCTGCTGGTCGGCGGCGTCGGCGTCGCCAACACCATGATCATTTCGGTGCTGGAGCGGAGGTCCGAGATCGGGCTGCGCCGCGCCCTCGGCGCGACCCGCGGCCACATCCGCGTCCAGTTCTTCTCGGAGGCGGTGCTGCTCGCCGGGCTCGGCGGGGCCGTGGGCGTGTTCTGCGGCGTCATGGCCACCGTCGTGTACGCGTCCATCAAGGGGTGGGCGGTGGTGCTGCCGCCCGAGGCGTGGGCGGGCGGTGTCGGCGCCGCGGTCGCGATCGGCGCGATCGCCGGGCTGCTCCCCGCGATCCGCGCCGCCCGCATGCAGCCCACCGAGGCCCTGCGCACCTCATGACCCGGCCCCCGCCGCCGGCGGGGGCCGCGTGACCCAGTCAGATCCGCCGCGCACCCCGCGCGAGGCGAAGGGACGGCCAATGCCCATCAGCGTCGTGAACGGCGTCCACCTCAGTTACGAGGAGCACGGGACGGGCGACCCCGTCGTGCTCATCGCCGGCACCGGCGCCCTCGGCCGGGTCTGGCGCGCCCACCAGGTGCCCGCCCTCAACCGGGCCGGGTTCCGCGCGATCACCCTGGACAACCGGGGCGTGCCGCCGTCGGACGTCTGCCCGGAGGGCTTCACCCTGGCCGACATGGTCGCGGACGTCGCCGGGCTCGTCGAGCACCTCGGCGCCGCGCCGTGCCGCGTCGTCGGGGCCTCGATGGGGGCGATCATCGCGCAGGAGCTCGCCCTCGCCCGTCCCGACCTCGTCGCGCAGGCGGTGCTGATGGCCACCCGGGGGCGCACCGACGCGCTCGGCGCGGCGGTCGCCACCGCCGAGCTCGAACTGTTCGACTCCGGGATCAAGCTGCCGCCCCGCTACGAGGCGGTGTTCCAGGTGCTGCGCGGCTTCTCCCGCCGCACCCTGCGCGACGAGCACACCGTCCGCGACTGGCTCGACCTGTTCGAGCTGTCCCCGCTCAGCGCGTCCCTCAGCCGGTCGCAGCTCGCGGTCGACCGGCTGCCGGACCGGCTGGACGCGTACCGCCGCATCGACGCCGAGTGCCTCGTCCTCGGGTTCGCCGACGACCTGGTGACGCCCCCGCACCTGGGCCGCGAGGTCGCCGACCGGATCCCGCGCGGCACCTACCGGGAGATCCCCGGCTGCGGGCACCACGGCCACCTGGAGGACCCCGTCGCGGTCAACGCGGCGATCATCGAGTTCTTCGGGTCCGGCTGACCGGCGAGCCGGTGCGCGCGCCCCGCACGGACGCGCGCACCGGCTCCCCGGCCGTCAGCACTTCGACAGGTCGTACAGCGTGGCGCCGCCGACCTGCGTCGCCGGGAAGGCGGACCCGACCCGCGCGGTGATCCGCCCACGGCCCGGCCGCCGGCAGGACGAGCCGCCACAGCCGCCGCCGGCGCGGTCACCGGGTACACGAGCGCGAACACCGGCACCACCAGGAACGCCTGCAGCATCTTGGCCAGGAAACCCGTCCCCACGCAGGCCGCGGCGAACACCAGCGGTGCGTCCGGGTTGTTGAACCGGAACATGAGCGCCGCCACCGGCGTCAGCGCCTCGGAAGTGTCGAGGTCATGGTGGTCCTCCCGTCAGCCGAGCCGGTAGAGCCCGGCGCCGGACCACGCGGACGACGAGTCGGAAGAGGTCGACGCGGTGCCGCCGTACTCGCTCGGCTGGACGAGCGTCCCGTTCTCCTGCACCCACGCGGTGACGTCCGCGTCGCCGCGTCCGGCGGGACCGCCCATGCCGCCGCCGCCGACGATGTACCGCAGCTCGCCGTCCGCGACGAGCCGCCGGAGCTTCTCGACGGTCATCGCGGGATCGCTTCCGGTGAAGCCGCCCATGGCGATGGCCGCCCGTCCGGTCCGCAGGATGATCTGCGACGCCTCCTGCGCGCTCGGCACCGCCACGAGCCACGTCGCGTCGCCCTGGTTCCGCTCCAGGTAGTCGATCATCCGCGCGTTCACGCCGCCCATGCCGGGCCCGCCGCCGAACGCCGACCGCCCACCCGGCCCACGCCCCCGCCCACCGAACCACCTACCGTCCGGGGGATAGCGCCCAGGCGCGGCGCCGTCCTGGGTGGCGCCGTCCTGGGGGGCGCCGCCGGTCCCAGCGCCGCCGGGCGCGGTGCCGCCGGTCCCAGCGCCCCCGGGCGCGGTGCCGCCGGGCGCAGTGCCGCCGGGCGTGGCGCCGCCGGTCCCAGCGCCGCCGGGCGCAGTGCCGCCGGGCGCGGCCCCGCTTTGCGCGGTTCCGTCGGTCCCAGCGCCCCCGGTCCCAGCGCCCCCGGGCGCGGCGCCGTCGGGCGCGGTGCCTCCAGATGGCGTGCCGTCGGGCGGGGGGCCGCCTTGTGCGGAGCCGTCCATGCCCGGTGGCATGCCGCGACCGCCTCCCGGGCCGCCGCCCGCGGACGGGCCCGCGAGCGGGTTCACGGCGTTCGGGGTCGTCGCGGCGGCCGACACCGCGTAGGCGCCCGGTCCGGCCAGCGCCGCGACGAGCGCGCACATCAGCCCGGCCCGCAGGACGGGACGTCCCGGGCGGGCGGCGCGCGGGAGCCGGGCGGCCGCGAGGGTGGCGACGGCGAGGACGGCGGTCCCGGCGACGGCCCAGCGCAGCCACGGGTTCCAGCCGGGGGTGCGGCCGAGCAGGGTGACCGCCCACCAGCCGGTGACGGCGATGCCCGCCGGGAGGATCCACGCCCACGCGGCCGAGCGGCGCGAGGCGTCCAGCAGGAGGACGGCGCCGCCGCCGGTGAGCGCGGCGATCGCGGGGGCCATCGCGGTCGTGTAGTAGGGGTGGAAGGTGCCCTGCGCGAAGCTGAACACGGCGTAGTGCAGGGCCAGGGAGCCGCCCCACAGCAGCAGCGACGCGCGGGTCGCGTCCGTGCGCGGGCGGCGCAGGGTCAGGGCGAGGCCGGCGGCGAGGAAGATCGCCGCGAGCGGGAGCAGCCAGGAGATCTGGCCGCCGATCGTGTCGTTGAACAGGCGCCCGGCACCGGGCGCGCCGCCGAACCCGGCACCGCCGCCCGGCCCGCCGCCCTGACCGAAGACGCGGCCGAGGCCGTTGTAGCCGAGGACGAGGTCCCGGGCGGTCCCGTCCGTGCTGCCGCCGATGAAGGGGCGGCGGTCCGCCGGGACGAGGTCCACGATCGCGATCCACCAGAAGCTCGACACGGCGAGGACCGCCCCGGCCGCGAGCAGGTGCAGCGCGCGCCGCGCGAGCCCGGGGCGCGCCGCGACCAGGTACGCGAGCGCGAGCGCGGGCACGATGATGAACGCCTGCAGCATCTTGGTGTTGAACCCGCAGCCGACGAGGAGCGCCGCGAGCAGCAGCGGGCGGAGCCGTCCGGTCTCGATGGCGCGCCGGGTCGCCCAGACGGCGCCGGCCAGGAACAGGAGCAGCAGCGTGTCCGGGTTGTTGTCGCGGTTGATCGCGACGGTGATCGGGGTGAGGGCCAGGACGGACGCCGCGACGAGCGCCGCCGGGTGCCCGAAGGGCCGCCGCACCGCCGCGTACAGGACGGCGATGGCGGCGACGCCCGCGGCGGCCTGCGGCAGCAGCAGGCTCCAGGAGCCGACGCCGATGACGCGGGCGAGCAGGCCCATCGCCCACAGCGCCATCGGCGGCTTGTCGACGGTGATGAAGGAGCCGGCGTCCAGGGAGCCGAAGAAGAACGCCTTCCAGCTCTGCGTGCCGCTCATGACGGCGGCCGAGTAGTACGCGTTCGCGTGCCCCGCCTCCGTCAGCCTCCACGTGTAGAGGGCGGCGGCGACGGCGAGGACGGCCCACAGCGCGGGCCGCGCCCAGCGCGGGTCGTCCGGCGCGCCGAGGAGCAGCCGCCGGACGCGTCCGCGCGCGGCCGGTGCTCGCGCGGGCGCCGGGGGGAGCGTGGTCGCGGTCATGACACCGGCCCCCCGGTCTCCTCGGCGGCGTGGGCGCCCCGCGCCCCGGAGCCCCGGGCCAGGCGGCGCGGGTGGAAGATCCAGGCGCGCATCAGCAGGAAGCGCACCAGCGTCGCCGTGCCGTTCGCGGCGACGAGCGCGGCGATCTCCACGGTGCGGGACGCGCCGGGCGCGGCGGCGTGCAGCAGGGCGAGCCCGCCCGTGCCGAGCGCCAGCCCCGTCAGGAACGCCAGGCCCCCTTCGAGTTGGTGGCGGAGCGCCCGCCCGGGCCCGGTGACGCCGAAGGTGAAGCGCCGGTTCGCGGCCGTGTTGCCGACCGCGGTGAGGGCGAGCGACAGGGCGTTCGCCCACAGCGGCCCCATCACCCGGCGGAACAGGACGAACAGGACGAGCTGGGTGATCGTCGAGATGATCCCGACGACCGCGAACATCGGGAGCTGGTGCGCCATCCCGGCGGGCAGCCGGGGCGCGGCCCGCCCGTCCGTGCCCCTCCCCTCGACGGGCGCGCGGAACGCGCCCGTCAGCATGCGGCGGCCCACCCGCGCCATGCCGCGCAGGTCGTCGCGGGCCGTGCGCAGCACGTCGACGCGGCTGTCGGGGTCGTCCACCCAGTCCACCGGGACCTCGTGGATGCGCAGCCCGTTGCGCTCGGCGAGCAGCAGCAGCTCGGTGTCGAAGAACCACTCCTCGTCCTCGACCCGCGGCAGCAGCGCCTGGACGATCTCGGTGCGGGCGGCCTTGAAGCCGCACTGCGCGTCGCTGAACCCGGCGGCGAGCGCGGCGCGCAGCAGCAGGTTGTAGCAGCGGGAGATCGCCTCCCGGCGCGGCCCGCGCACCACCGCCGAGCCCCGGGTGAGCCGGCTGCCGATCGCCAGGTCGCTGTGCCCGGAGATGAGCGGCGCGACCAGCGGCAGGAAGGCGTCCAGGCCGGTGGACAGGTCGACGTCCATGTACGCGACGACGTCGGCGTCGCTGGTGCTCCACGCGTGCCGCAGCGCGCGGCCGCGCCCCTTGAGGTCGAGCCGGACCGCGCGGACCCGCTCGTGCTCGGACGCCAGCCGCCGCGCGACCGTCCAGGTGCCGTCCGTGCTGGCGTTGTCGACGACCGTGACGCGGAACGCGTACGGGAAGGTCTCGGCGAGGTAGGCGTGCAGCCGCCCGATGGCGGCGGCGAGCACGTGCTCCTCGTTGTGCACGGGCACGACCACTTCCACCAGCCGGCCCCGGCCCCCGCCGTCCCGGGGGGACGGGGGAGGCGCGGCGGGCGTGCCCCGTTCGGTGACTAGGTGACTCATGCCGGCCACGTTCACCGGCCCGTGTGGGAACGCCCTGAGGCGCCGGTTAAGCCCGCATGAGGATTCCCGGCGCGGTCCTCATCGGGCCGTCCGCAGCACGTACCCGACGCCCCGGACGGTGTGCACCAGCCGCGGCATCCCGCCCGCCTCCGTCTTGCGGCGCAGGTACATCACGTACACGTCCAGGGAGTTCGACGCGGGCTCGAAGTCGAACCCCCACACCGCCTTCAGGATCTGCTCGCGCGTCAGCACCTGCCTGGGGTGCGCCAGGAGCGTCTCCAGCAGCATGTACTCGGTGCGCGTCAGCTCTAGGGGGCGCCCGGCGCGCGTCACCTCCCGGGTCGCGGTGTCCATCCGCAGGTCGTCGAACGCGAGGACGCCGTCGCGCGCGGGGCCCGCGGCCGCGGTCATCCGGCTGCGCCGCAGCAGCGCCCGCACCCGCGCGAGCAGCTCGTCGAGCTCGAACGGCTTCGCCAGGTAGTCGTCCGCGCCCGCGTCCAGGCCCGTCACCCGGTCGCCCACCATGTCCCGGGCGGTCAGCATCAGGACCGGGACGGCCTCGCCGAGCGCCCGCAGCCGCCGGCACGCCGTCAGGCCGTCCATCCGCGGCATCAGCACGTCGAGGACGACCAGGTCGGGGTGCTCGCGCGCCACCGCGTCGAGCGCCGCGGCGCCGTCGGCGGCCTCCGCGGTCCGGTAGCCCTCGAACTCCAGGCTCCCGGCCAGCGCCTCCCGCACCGCCGGCTCGTCGTCCACGATCAGGATCCGCGCGGCCTCCCGCGTGCCAGATTCCATGCACTCACAGTAATCACCCCGTATCCCCTGCCGGCGCCGGGTACGGGCCTTTCTCACCGTTCTCTCAGGCAACGCTCAACGCTCTCTCACCGAAGGCCCCGGCCGCCCCGGCGGTAGCCTTCACCCGGTGGACACCCGTGAGCTCCAGGCGCTGTACGACCTGGCGCTGCGGCTGTCGGGCGTCCACGACCTGGACGCGCTGCTGCAGGACGTCGTCGCGCAGGCGCGGCGGCTGCTCGACGTCGACATCGCCTACCTCGCGCTGCCCGGCGACGACGGCGCCCTCACCATCGAGGTGACCGACGGGTCGCTCGGGCCGCGGCTGCGCGGCGTCCGGCTCGCGCCCCGGGTGGGCGTCGCCGGGCGCGTCGCCGACCGGGGCGAGCCGGTGCGCAGCGCCGACTACCTCGCCGACCGCGACCTCCTGCGCAGCGACGCCGTCGACCGGGTCGTCCGCGAGGAGGGGCTGCGGACGATCGTCGGCGTCCCGCTGCGGCTGCGCGGGCGCGTCGACGGCGTGCTGATGATCGCGCAGCGGAGCGTCCGGGACTTCACCGGGCGGGAGATGGCGTTCCTGACGTCGCTCGCCTCGTTCGCGGCCGTCGCCATCGCCAACGCCCGGCTGATCACCGGGCACCGGCGGGCGGCCGCCGAGCTGACCGCCGCGAACGACGAGCTGCGGCGGCGCGTGGACGGCGCCGAGCGGGCCGCCCGCGTGCACGGCCGGATGCTCGGCGTCGCGCTGCGCGGCGGCGGCGCCGAGGAGGTCGTGCTCGCGGTGTCCGCCGAGTTCCCCGGGACCGTGCTGCTCGTCGACGACCGGGACCGGCCGCGCGTCGCCGCGTCCGGCGGCGCCGTGCGGACCGCCGCGCCGCCGGCCGGGGACAGCCCCGCCGCCGCGTTCGCCGCCGAGCGCCGCACCCGCCGCGACGGCCGCACCGTCACCGTCCCCGTCGCGTCCGCGCACACCTACTTCGGGGCCCTGCGGGTCACGCCCGACGCGCCGCTGCACGACCGGGACGTCCGGGTGCTGGAGGGGGCCGCGATGACGCTCGCGCTCGTCCTGGTCGTCGAGCGGGCCGTCGGCGACGCGGAGCGGCGCACCGCCGACGACCTCGTGGAGCGGCTCGTCGCGGGCCGCGTCGGCGACGAGGCCGCGTTCGCCCGCCGCGCCCGGCCGCTGGGCCTCGACCCGCGGGTCCCGCACCGGGTGCTGGTCGTCGACGCCGCCGACGACGCCCGCGTCCAGGCGCGGCTCGACGACCTCGTCCGGGAGCACGGCGGGATCGCCGCCCGGCTGCGCGGGCGCCCGGTCGCGTTCGTCCGCGCGGACAAGGACGTCCTGCGGGCGTTCGCGGCGACGCTCGGCGCGACGTGCGGCCTCGGCGGCCCCGCCGCCGGCGCCGCCGGCCTCGCCGCCGCGCACGCCGACGCGGCCGCGTGCGCGACCGTCCTGCGGAGCCTCGCCCGGGAGGGGGCCTGCGCCGCGCCCGCCGACCTCGGCCCCTACCGGTACCTGCTGAGCCGCTCCGGGCGCGCGGACGCCGACCGGTTCGTCCGCGCGACGCTGGGGCCGCTGCTCGACCACGACGAGCGGCGCGGCGGCGACCTCGTGCGCACGGCGGACGCGTTCCTCGGCGGCGGCCGCCGCCACACCGCCACCGCCGCCGCGCTGCACATCCACCCGAACACGCTGTACCAGCGGCTCGACAGGATCACCGCGCTGCTCGGCGCCGGCTGGCGGGACGGCGACCGCGCCCTCGACGTCCAGCTCGCCCTGCGGCTGCACCGCCTCGCCGCCGACCTGGGGGGAGACCCTCCACCGAACCCCTGAGCGGGTGGGGAGAACCTCCATGGCCGACGCGCGCGGCCACCGCATAGCATCGGCTCCCGGAAAGCGAGGTGTGCCCCATTTCTTCCACGCAGGTCGACGTGCTCGCCGCGGCACTGCCCGGCGCGCGCCTCATCACCGACGCCGACGTCCTCGCGGGCCTCGGCCACGACGAGGCCGAGTGGGCGCCGGCCGGCGCGCCGGTCGCGGCGCTGCGGGCGCGCTCGTCCGACGAGGTCGCCCGCGCCGTCGCCGCCTGCGCCGAGCTGCGGATCCCCGTCGTGCCGCGCGGCGCCGGGACCGGGCTGTCCGGCGGCGCCAACGCCGTCGACGGCTGCCTCGTCCTCGACCTGTCCGCGATGGACGCCGTCGTCGAGATCGACGCCGAGAACATGGTCGCGGTCGTCCAGCCCGGCGTCGTCAACGACGACCTGAAGAAGGCCGTCGCCGAGCACGGCCTCTGGTACCCGCCGGACCCCGCCAGCGCGCCCTGGTCCACCATCGGCGGCAACGTCGCCACCAACGCGGGCGGCCTGTGCTGCCTCAAGTACGGCGTGACCCGCGACTACGTCCTCGGCCTCCAGGCCGTCGTGGGCGGGCCCGCCGGCGCCTACGGCACCCGCGTCGACCTCGGCCGCCGCACCACCAAGGGCGTCGCCGGGTACGACCTCACCGGCCTGTTCGTCGGCTCCGAGGGCACCCTCGGCGTCGTCACCGAGGTCACCCTCCGGCTCCGGCCCGCCCGCCGCGACGCGCCCCGCACCGTCGTCGGCGCCTTCGACGACATCGTCGCCGCGGGCCGCGCCGTCGCCGCCGCCACCTCCCGCGGGCTCGTCCCCGCCGCCCTCGAACTCCTCGACCGCGCCTGCCTGGAGGCCGTCGAGGAGTGGAAGCACCTCGGCATCCACCCGGGCGCCGAGGCCCTCCTGCTCGCGAGCGTCGACACGCCCGGCCCGTCCGGCGACGACGAGGCCGCCGCCCTCGCGGCGATCTTCCGGGACGCGGGCGCCGCGTGGGCCGAGCAGTCCACCGACCCCGTCGAGGCCGACGCCCTGTTCGAGGCCCGCCGGCTCGCCTACCCCGCGCTCGAACGGCTCGGGCCCGTCCTGACCGAGGACGTCTGCGTGCCCCGCTCGTCCGTCCCGGCGATGCTGGCCCGCACCGAGGAGATCGGCCGCCGGCACGGCGTCCGCATCGCCACCATCGCGCACGCCGGCGACGGCAACCTGCACCCGCTGCTGATCACCCCGCCCGGCGACGACGCCGCCCGCGCCGCCGCGCAGGCCGCGTTCGAGGAGCTGCTCCGGGCCGCGATCGACCTGCGCGGCACCGTCACCGGCGAGCACGGCGTCGGCCTCCTGAAGCGCGGCGGCATGCAGCGCGAACTGCCCCTCGGCGTCCGCGCGATGCAGCACGCGGTCAAGCGGGCCCTCGACCCGCTGGACCTCTTCAACCCGGGGAAGGTCATCGGCGATGATCCCGACTTCTGATACAAAGGTCGCAAATCGTCGCAGAGTGCCCGGGAGGCCACCGTGGACGCCGAGAAGCTGCGGACCCTGTTCGACCTGACCGGACGCGTCGCGATCATCACCGGCGGCACCCGCGGCATCGGCCGCTCCATCGCCGAGGGCTTCGTCGCCGCCGGTGCGAGCGTCGTGGTCGCCAGCCGCAAGCCCGAGCCCTGCGCGGAGACGGAGGCGCACCTGAAGGCGATGGGCGGCGCGGCCCTCGGCGTCCCGACCCACCTCGGCGACCTCGCCTCCCTGGACGCCCTCGTCGACCGCACCGTCGACACGTTCGGCCGCCTCGACATCGTCGTCAACAACGCCGCGAACCCGCTTGCCCAGCCCATCGGCGGCCTCACCCCCGAGGCGTTCGCGAAGTCGCAGGACGTCAACGTCCGCGGCCCCGTCTTCCTCGTCCAGCGCGCCCTCGACCACCTCACCGAGAGCCCCGGCGCGGCCGTCCTCAACGTGATCTCCGCCGGTGCGTTCATGTGGTCGCCGGGCGTCGCCATGTACGCCGCCGCGAAGGCCGCGATGGCCTCCTACACCCGCTCGATGGCCGCCGAGTTCGCCCCCCGCGGCATCCGCGTCAACGCCCTCGCGCCCGGCACCGTCGACACCCTCATGGTCCGCAACAACCCGCCCGAGGTGCAGCAGGCGATGGCCACCGCCGCCCTGCAGAACCGCATGGCCGACCCCGACGAGATGGTCGGCCCCGCGCTCTTCCTCGCCTCCGACGCCGCCAGCTTCGTCACCGGCCAGGTCCTCCTCGCCGACGGCGGCCTCGTCCCCCACTGACCCCGCCGCACGTCGTCCGCCATCGTGGTTTCGGGGCGGGGGCCGGGGTAGTAGCGGCGGGGTGACCAACGGCAAGGGGTTCGGCGCCGTTCCGGACGTGCTGCGGAAGGCGGCGGCGGTCGCGGCGTGCTTCCTGGTGATCGCCGCGGCCATCGGGCTGCTCGTCTACTTCCTCGTCCTGCTGGCGCCGCTGACCATGGCGGTCATCGCCGCGCTGCTGCTGTCCGCGCTGATGACGCCGGTCGCGCGGTGGACGCGGCGGCTGCGGGCCCCCGCGTGGGCGGGGGCGCTCGCGGGGCTGCTCACCCTGCTCCTCGCGATCGCCGGGCCGGTCGCGCTGGTCACCGGGCAGGCCGCCGACCAGTGGGAGCAGATGCGGCGCGGGCTCACCGAGGGGCTCGACCGGGCCCGCGACCAGCTCGTCAACGGGCCGCTGCCGATCAGCGAGCGGCAGCTGAACAGCGTCGTCGACGCGATCACGCGGGCCGCGCAGCGGTCGTCCCCGGACCCGGTGGCGGGCGCCAGCATGGCCGCCGAGGTGCTGGCCGCCGCGCTGATCGCCCTGTTCCTGCTGTTTTTCATGCTGAAGGACGGCAGGAAGATGTGGTGCTGGATCGTGGGCCTCGCGCCCGAGCGGCGGCGGGAGCGGATCGACGCGGCCGGACGGGCCGGGTGGCGGGCGCTCGTGTCGTACGTGCACGGCATCGTCGTGATCGCCCTCGTGGACGCGGTCGGCATCGGGCTCGCGCTGGTGCTGATCGGGGTGCCGTTCGCGCTGCCGCTGACGATGCTGACGTTCGTCGCGGCGTTCGTCCCGATCGCGGGCGCGATCATCGCGGGCGCGGCGGCGGTGCTCATCGCGTTCGTCGGCGGCGGCGTCACCGACGCGCTGCTCGTGCTCGTGGCGGTGCTCGTGGTGCAGCAGGCCGAGAGCCACCTGCTCCAGCCGCTGATCATGGGACGGACGCTGCACCTGCATCCGGTCGTGATCATCATGGCGGTGACGGCCGGGACGCTGCTGGCGGGCATCGCGGGCGCGGTGATCGCCGTCCCGGCGGTCGCGGTGGTGTACCGGGTGTCGTCCGTGCTGGCGGGCCGCGACGGGCCTACCGCAGCGGCGTCGCCGCGGGAGGCGTGAGCGCGCGCTTGAGGATCTTGCCGGTGGGGCCCGTCGGCAGCTCGTCCAGGAACTTGATCATCCGCGGGTACTTGTAGGCGGCGACGCGGTCGCGCACCCAGGCGCGCAGCTCCGCGGCGCTCGCCGGGGCGCGCAGCGCCACGACCGCGGTGATCTCCTCGCCGACCTCCGGGTGCGGGACGCCGACGACCGCGGCCTGCCGCACGGCCGGATGCTCGTACAGGACCTCCTCCACCTCCCGGGGATACACCGTGTACCCGGCCCGGATGATCACGTCGCGGCGGCGGTCGACGAGGTAGAAGACGCCGTCGCCGTCGACGCGGCCCAGGTCGCCGGTGTGGAACCAGCCGTCGCGGATCGCGGCCGCGGTCGCCGCCGGGTCGTTCCAGTAGCCCTTCATCACGTTCGGGCCGCGCACGGCGATCTCGCCGATCTCGCCCGGCGGCAGTTCGCGCCCGTCGTCGCCGACCACCCGCATCCGCACCCCGTGGACCGGCCGGCCGATCGAGCCGGGGCGGCGGCCCGCACCGCCCCGGTTGGACGCCGCCAGCGGCGACGTCTCGCTCATCCCGTAGCCCTCGATGATCCGGCAGCCGAGCGCGTCGAACGCGCGCAGGACGTCCAGCGGGAGGGCGGCGCCCCCGGACACGCAGCTCCGCAGGAGCGACATGTCGGAGACGGCCGGATGGTCGAGGAGCGCGATGAACATCGCCGGGACCCCGTGGAACACCGTCACGCCGTCCCGCCTGACCGCCTCCAGCGCGCGCGCCGCGTCGAACCGTTCGAGGAGGGCGAGCCGGGCGCCCGCGTGGACCGTCGCGTTCAGCGCGCACGTCTGCCCGAACGCGTGGTACAGCGGGAGCGCGCCGAGGACGACGTCGTCGACGCCGAGCCCGTGCATCCGCGCGACCGTCGCGGCGTTGCCGCCGAGGTTGGCGTGCGTCAGCTCGATGCCCTTCGTCGGGCCGGTCGTCCCCGCGCTGTAGAGGAGCACCGCGGTGTCGCCGCCGGCCGCGGCGGCGATGTCCGGCGCGGGCGGCACGCCGCGCAGCAGCCGGTCCCACTCGCCCGGCACGACGAACATGTAGTCGGTGCGGGTGCCGGCCGTGCCCGCCTCGACGGTCTCCGCGTACGCGTGCCAGGCGATCACCAGCCGGGCCGCGCAGTCGCCCAGGTACGCGGCGACCTCCCGCCGCTTCAGCAGCGGATCGAGCGGGACGGCCACCGCCCCGATCCGCAGGATGCCGTAGTAGACGACGGCGAACTCGGGCACGTTGGGGAGCATCACCGCGACCCGGTCGCCCGGCCTGATCCCGCGCCGCCGCAGCAGCGCGCCCGTCCGCGCGCTCCGCAGCTCCAGCTCGCGGTAGCCGAGCCCCTCCCGGTCGAGCGTGAGGGCCGCGCGCCCGCCGAGCCGTTCGGCGGCGGCCCGGAGCCGCTCAGCGAGATTCATGCGCCGACGGTACGCCGCCGGTCTCGTCCTCCTCATTGGTCGCGGAGACCAGTCTTTCCCGCCCGGGATTGGTGGCCGGGGGCAGCACGTCCTGGAGGGCGATCGCGACGAGCAGGTCGACGAGATCGGTGATGTGCCGCAGGTTCCGCCCGGTCCGCTGCTGGATGCGGCGGAGGCGGTACTGCGCGGTGTTGTGGTGGATCTGGAGGTGTTCGGCGGCGGCGCGCAGGTTGAGGTCGGCGGCGGCGAACGCCCGGATCGTCGCGGTCAGCACCCCGCCGCGCATCCGGTCCTCCTCGAGCAGGTCCAGGACGCGCGGGTCCACCAGGTGGCGCGCGGTGTCGTCCGCCCGCAGCGCCATGTACTCGAACGGGGAGATGCGCGGCAGCGCCGCCACGCCGCCGTCCTCCGGGAGGAACTCCAGCACCGCGCGCGCCTCCTGGAAGGCGCGGGGGACGTCCGCCGCGCCCTCGACGACCGTGCTGATGCCCATCGCGAGCACGATGCCCTCGTCCGCCAGGTCGCGCTGGACGGCCTGGAGCCGGTCGCACAGCTCGCCGGGGTCGCCGCCGGGGCCGAGCACGGGCAGCGCCACGATCTCCGACCGCCGCACGACCGCCAGCGTCCGGTGCCGGCCGACCACGGTGCGGGCGATCGCCGCGCACGCCGCGTGCCGGGCGTCCGCCTCGGCCCCGCCGCCGACCACGACGGCCGCGACCACGGCCAGCGGCGACTCGGGGCCCAGCCCGTGCGCGTGCGCGGTCGCCAGCTGCGGCCCGCGCGTCGGCGCCTCGCCGTCCAGCAGCAGCTCGACCAGGTCGCGGCTCGCCTGGACGCTCTCCGCCGCCGCGTACCGCTGGTACTCCATGTACGCGTTCGCGGCGTGCGTGCTGGCGAAGTCGCAGTACCGCATCAGCGGCGACGCCAGCGTCAGCGCCGCCTCCTGCCCGGCGACCGAGCGGCCCGCGTGCGCCACGACCGCCTCCCAGAAGACCTGCTGGCCCACCCGGAAGGCGTTGATGTAGTCGGCCAGCGTGCACCCGGCCCGCGCCCGCCGCATCGACGCGCGGCGGCTGAACGCGATGTCCCCGAAGGTGACCGTGCGCTCCTCCAGCAGCACGGCGAGCTTGGTGCGGTAGTGGCGGCCGACCTGCTCGCGGACGTCCGCGAGGAAGTCGTCCGACCGGTCCGCGTACGCGGGGATCTCCGCCCGCATGGCGGCGACGGCCCGGTCCGCCAGTTCGTCGACGATGGTGAGGAGTTCGGCGAGGATCCGTGAGCGTTCGGTGCGGACCGTGTCCGCACCGGTGAGCGTTCCCGTGCTGAGACCACCGGACATGCCCGGATGATTCCTGCCGTTCCCGGCAGCGTCAACGGCCTGTGACAACTCCGAGACGCGCGCTGTTCTCGGCGGACAACTCCCCGCCCCGAGCATGGGTGGCCGCGCCCAACACCGAGGACGGGCGTCCGGCCGCCGTGCGCGCCGTGCCGGCGCCGCCCGCGACAGGGGCATTTCGACTCAGCCGCCACCACCTCCGCCGCCGGGCGCAGCCCCGGTGACGGCCTGTGTCTCCCGCCCGATCATCTCCTGCATCGGCACGCCGTCGCAGTTGCCGAGGATGACACCGACCCAGCCGGTGTCCGGGTAGATGTCCCAGTTGGCGCTGACACCGGCATTGCCGCCGGCGCGCTGGTACAGCCACTGGCCGCTGACGATGGAGACCGGGATCCCGTATGCCCCGAATGACCTCGGTCCGTGGGGGATCTTGGCCCCGGTGAGCACGTCGGCCCAGGGACGCTCCAGCACCGTGCCGTCGTCCAGTGCGTGGGCGAACCGGACCAGATCCGGTGCGGTGGCGAAGCCGCCGTCGCCGGGGGCATCGATGAAGCTGCGGCCCGGGTTCTTGCCCAGGACGTGCGGGTGCGGGCTGCTCTTGTCCAGATTACGGACCGCGTCCACCACGCTGCCGTCCGCCAGCGTCATGTACGGGTGCGCGATGTGCTCGTCGGTGAGCCACTGCGGCCGGGTGTAGAACGCCGAGCCGGTCATGCCGCAGCGCTCGAAAATGTTCTCCTGGACGTAGTCCCAGTACGTCGTGCCGGTCACGGCCTCCACGATCAGCGCGGGAATGGTGACCTCCGCCTCCGCGTGTGCGGCGCGGGGCACGCCTGGGACGCCCACCAGTTTCGCCTGCCGGGCACGCTGCTTGTAATACTCGTGCACCTCCTCCCGGCTCTGGAAGACGCGTTGCACGTTCTCGTCCGGGCTGTCCAGCCCGGAGGTGCCGGACAGCAGGTGGTGGATGGTCACCTGCTCGGCGATGTTCCCGGCGAAGCCCTCCAGGTGGGTGCCCACCGTGTCCGACAGTTTCAGCTTGCCCTGCTGCGCCAGCTGCAAGATGGCCACTGCATGGAACGGTTTGCCCGCCGAGCTGAGACTGAACGCGATGCCTTCGTGATTGCGGATCCCCTTCTCCTCATCGGCCATGCCGTAGCTGCGGGACAGCACCGTCCGGCCCTTGTACGACAACAGCACCACGCCGGAGAACTTGCCCTCGGCGGCAAGCTTCGCCACGTACCGGTCGTAGGCTCCGCCGGGACGGGTGGCCGGTGGGATGTCGACCGGACGGCGCCGTCCCGCAGCCACGGCACGCTCGGAACGGGAGCCCATCAGCGGCGCGCCGGCCGCCACCACGCCGGCGGCCGTCAGCCCGCCCCACCCGAGCAGCCGCCGCCGATTGACACCACGTACGGATTCCGAGCCCATGATCACGGTCCTTTCCCGATCGACGAATCGACCGTTGCGGGTCTACCGGCGACCGCCGTCGGCAACCGATCACCCGCCATGTGTGTCCAGTGCCTCCACTGAAGACGGAAGACTGTTGCGGTGGCGTATGCGGTTTTCGATACGCCCGCGATACACCGAACCCACGGCAGCCCCGATGACGCCGCACGCCACCGGAGGACTCAAGGCGGGGGAATCGCACGGCGGGCGTGCAGGTGCTGCCGCCGCTCGTCCTGTCCGGCACCGACAAGATCGCCGACGCGACTTCCGAGGACGCCGCGAAGGCAGGATGTGCTTACGCAGTGGACGACGGCGTCCCGCCCGGGCCGGACCGGGTCGGGCGCGAGATCACCGGTTCGGCCGGCCGCCCGGACGCCGTGGCGTTCATGCCGATGCGCGCCCAGCGCGGCAAGCGTGCCTCACTGGCGTTCCCGGTCCGGCAGTCGGGTGAGCGCGACCTGTGGCAGGAGGCGGAGGACGCGTTTCGCTGGTGGGACGGCCTCGGCCGCCCGGTCGCCGACCGCTGGGGCCTGACCGTCACTCCGCAAGGCCAGTTCGTCTGGCTCGACACGGAAGGTCACCGGATCGGCCGGTAACGGCACGGCGCGAACCCAGCCGGGCGTTCCGGCTCAGGCCAGGTCGAACCGACCGCCTCGCGCCTCAGCCATGAACGCGGCCCACGCGTCGGGGGTGAGCGTGAGGTGCCCGGCGTCCGGAGCCTTGCTGTCGCGCACCCCGATGTGGGCGGCCAGGTTGGCGATCTCGACGCACGCGCCGTTTTGCTGGCTGCGCTTGCTGGTGCGCCAGACTGCACGGGACAGGTCTGTCGATGTCATCCCGCGTCTCCTCGGATGGTTACGAAAGCTCTTTTATGGCTGTATTTAGCATATCCCGCGTGTCATCCGGGCTGAGAGCGACCGCGCGGAGGTGGTCGAAGGCGGTGCTGTACTGCTCGACCTCCTCGGGCTTGTCCACCCAAAGGTTGCCGCCGATGGTTTCCATGTAGGCGACATCGACGTCGGTGGGGCGTGGAAAGCCCAGAACGATGAATGGCCCCGTTGTAGCCGGGTGCGCTCCCACCCCGAACGGGACGATCTGAATGGTGGTCTTGCCTTGGGCTGAACGCTCCAGGTGCTGAAGCTGGGTGCGCATCACTTCCGGGCCGCCGATGCGCCGCCGGATCGCGGCCTCATCGAGGATCGCCCAAAGCTGGGGGCGATCCGGCCGGGTGAGGAGCTGTTGACGATTGATACGCACCTCAAGGCGCCGCTGGATCTCCTCGTCCTCAAGCTCCAGCGGTCCACCACGGATGAGGGCCTGCGCGTAGCTCTCGGTCTGGAGCAACCCAGGGACGACGGCGAGTTCGAACGTTCGGATGGACGATGCTTCCGATTCCATGCCGATGTAGAACTCGTACTTGCTGGGCAGCACGTCGCGATAGGAGTACCACCAACCACGTTTCCGTGCCTCCTTGGCGAGTTGGAGCAGCGCTTCTCGCGGGCCGAGGTCGGTAACTCCGTATATGTCCAGCATGGCGCGAACGTCGTTGGGGTGCGGTCCGGTACGGCCCGTCTCGATCCTGAAGATTTTGGTCGGATGCCAGTCGAGTCGGTCCGCCGCCTGTTCCTGCGTTAGTTCGGCCGATTCCCGGAGTTGCTTGAGTTCGATCATGAGTTGACGGCGGCTGCTGGGCCTACGTGTGGGGCCTTTCGGCCCGATTCCCGGCCGGTGCGGGCGCGGACGGGACGTGGCGTGCGGCGTCCGCGCTGGTGAGGGGCGTCCGATGAGGGGCTGGGACGGTCACGGGGCCGGGCGGATCACGGGTGGCGGCGGGGGCGTGGACGTGCGGGCGGTGCGGCGCTGGGTGCGCCGCGAGGTCGTCCGGCTCGGCGCCGACCGGGTGGATCTCGCCGACCTCGACCTGCTGGTGGACGAGATCGCGACGAACGCGCTGCGGTACACCGACAGCAGGCGTCCGGGCGGCGGTGTGCGGGCGGCCGTCCTGACGGCCGTCGACCGGGTGCGGGTCGAGATCACCGACGACGGCGGGGCGGTGTCGCTGCCGGTCGTGAAGGTGGCGGCGGCGGACGCTTGGGCCGAGTGCGGCAGGGGGCTGGCGATGGTCTCCTGCCTGTCGGACTGCTGGGGCTTCGACGTCGGCCGGGAAACGGGACGTCCGGTCACGGTGTGGTTCGAGATCGCGCGGCGGTGACGTGCGGCGCGTGACACCGCTGTCATCGCTCGCCGCGCTGCGTGATGCGCTCGAGCCATCGCAGTAGGAGGGCGATCTCTGCCGGCTCCAGGGCGTCGGTCCCGACGAGATCGAGCTGCGCGTGCAGGTGCAGCGCGGTGGTGGGGAGCGTGTCGGCGTCGTCCCGGGCGGTCGCTGTGGTCAGGACGTGCGCGAACACGGCGTCGCGCATGCGGTGGGACGGCGCGGGGTCCTCGAACAGGGCCGGATCGGCGATGTGGTCCAAGGCCGTTCCGACGTTCGCCGACAGGATGAGCCGCGCGGCGGTTCGCGGCGCGAGCTTCAGCGCGCCCGCCGCCGCGCACCGCGTGAGCGTCGCCACCAGCAGATCCATCACGCGGTCTCGCGCCGTCGAGCGCGACCACGGCCGCGGGGTGAACATCAGCTGGTAGAGGGCCGGGTTCGCCTGCGCGAACGCCATGTGGCCGTCCCAGCCGGCGTGCAGGTCGGCGACCGGATCGCCGGTCCGCTCCTGGGCGGCCTTGAGGACGGTGTACCGCTCGTAGCCGTGGTCGGCGACGGCGTCGAGCAGCCCGCGCTTGTCACCGAACAGCCGGTACAGCACGGGCTGGCTCACGCCGACCGCCTCGCAGACCGCGCGCGTCGCGATCTCGTGGTCCGAGGACGACGCCAGCTGCCGCTCCGCGGCCTCGATCATCGCCGCGCGAAGCGGGTCCGTCTCCGTCATGCGATCAACGATACCGCCTAACGCTATCGATGATAGGAAGCGTGCTACCGTCGTGGCGTAACGACGATATCGATATGCCGTATCGCTGATAAGAGGGAGGGATGTCATGAGTGAGCAGGCGATCACGGCGTCCGGTGGTCGGGCGCCCGGGGACATCGCCGAGGTCGTCTCCTTCCTGGCGAGCCCGGCCGGGCACCGGGTCACCGGGCAGGTCGTGCGCGCGAACGGCGGGGCCATCTGACGGCCGCGGCGCGAGAGGTCATCGAGCCGACGGGCCGACCGCGCCGCACCGCCGTACCTGCGTGGCCGAGGGCCTCCCGCCCCCGGACGCCTCCAACCGAATCACCACACGAAGGGGTCATCATCATGCCGTTCGCCAACCTCAAGGTTCCCGCCGACACCCTGAAGCCCGAGTCCAAGAAGAAGCTCATCGACGCCGTCACCGCGGCCTACGTCGACGTCTACGGCGAGCGGGCCCGGGCGACCACGCTGGTTCTCGTCGAGGAAGTCCCCGATGGCGGCTGGGGCCTCGGCGGCGACGTCCTCACCGCCGAGATGCTCGGCCGCAGCTGACACTCCGCCGGGAACCGGGCCGGGCGGGGGACCGTCCGGCCCGGGACGCCCGCTGTTCTCCGCGGACAACTCCCCGCTCACAGGTTGGGTTCCCGCGCCCAATGTGCGAGGTGAGCGCGGATTTTACGCTGACGGCCCCTGTACGGAACGCGGTTCGGGAGGCCGGATGCTGGAGGTGCGCGGGCTCACCGTCCGCTTCGGCGGGATCACCGCGCTGGGAGGCGTCGGGTTCGCCGTCGACCGCGGTGCGATGGTCGGGCTGATCGGGCCGAACGGCGCCGGCAAGACCACCCTGTTCAACTGCCTGACCAGACGGTACGACGCCGACGAGGGGGCGATCTCCTACGAGGGGCGCGACCTGCTCGGGGTCGCGCCGCACGCGATCGTGGGGCTCGGCATCGCCCGCACGTTCCAGAACCTCGGCCTGTTCCCGCGCATGTCCGTCCGGGACAACGTCCTCGTCGGCGCGCACCACCGCGGCCGCGCGGGGTTCACGGGCGCGAGCCTGCGGCTGCCGTCCGTCCGGCGGGAGGAGGCGCGGCTGCGGGGCGAGGCGGCCGGGCTGCTCGAGCGGCTGGACCTCGCGGACGTCGCCGACCATCCGGCGGCGGGGCTGCCGTTCGGCACGCTCAAGCGGGTCGAGCTGGCGCGGGCGCTGGCCGCCCGGCCGCGGCTGCTCCTGCTGGACGAGCCCGTCAACGGCCTCAGCCACGGCGAGGTCGGGGAGTTCGCGGGCCTGCTCCAGACGATCCGGGACGACTTCGACGTGACGGTCATCGTCGTCGAGCACCACATGGGCTTCGTCATGGGCACCTGCGACCGCGTTGTGTGCCTCGACTTCGGCAAGAAGATCGCCGAGGGCCCGCCCGAGGACGTCCAGCGCGACCCGGCGGTCATCGAGGCGTACCTCGGAGCCGCGGCATGACCGAGCGGAGCGAGGACATGAGCGCCTTCCTCACCGTGGACGACCTCCGCGCGGGCTACGGGGACGTGCGGGTGCTGCACGGGGTGAGCCTGCGGGTGGGCGAGGGCGAGATCTGCGCGATCCTCGGGCCGAACGGTGCAGGCAAGACGACGCTGCTGCGCGCGCTCTGCGGGATGGTCAAGGGCCGTGGCGACGTGCGTCTGGACGGGGCGCCGCTGGGCGGCCGCTCGCCGGACGCCGTCGCGCGGCGCGGCGTCGCGCACGTGCCGGAGGGGCGCGGCACGTTCGTCCCGCTGACGGTCGAGGAGAACCTGCGGCTCGGGGCGTTCGCGCGCCGCGACCGCGCCGCCGTCCAGGCCGACCTGGACCGGGTGTACGGCCACTTCCCGGTGCTGCGGGAGCGGACCCGGCAGGCCGCCGGGAGCCTCAGCGGCGGCGAGCAGCAGATGCTCGCGATCGGCCGCGCGCTGATGTCCCGGCCGCGCCTGCTGCTGCTGGACGAGCCGTCCCTCGGCCTCGCGCCGCTGGTCACCCGGGAGCTGTTCGGCATCGTGCGGTCGATCAACGAGGAGGAGCGGACCACCGTGGTCGTCGTGGAGCAGAACGCGCATCTCGCGCTGGGCATCGCCGATCAGGCGCACGTGCTGGAGAGCGGGCGCATCGCGCTGTCGGGGTCGGCGGCGGACATCAGGGCGGACGAGCAGGTCGCGCAGTCCTACCTCGGATACCGGATCTAGCCGTGGCCGACTTCCTGCAGCAGTGCGTGGCCGGGCTGAGCGCCGGCGCGATCTACGCGAGCCTCGCGCTCGCGCTCGTCCTGATCTACCGCTTCACCGGGATCGTGAACTTCGCGCAGGGCGAGCTGGCGATGTTCGCGACGTACATCGCGTGGACGTTCATCGACGCGGGGCTCCCGTTCTGGCTCGCGCTGCTCCTCACGCTCGCGATCTCGTTCGCGGGCGGGATGCTGATCGAGCGGGTGATCATCCGGCCGGTCGAGGGCGCCCCCGAGCTGACGATCGTGATCGTCACGGTCGGCCTGTTCATCTTCGTCAACGCCGCCGCCGGCTGGATCTGGTCCTTCTTGATCAAAGACTTCCCGAACCCGTTCCCCGACGGCGCGCTGCGGGCGGGCGGGGTCAGCGTCGGCTACGCGACGCTCGGGATCCTCGCCGTCGTCGGCGGGGTGATGGGCCTGCTGTACCTGCTGTTCCGGCACACCAAGATCGGCCTCGGGATGCGCGCCGTCGCCGCGAACCCCGAGTCGGCGCGGCTGGTCGGGATCCGGGTCGGGTGGACCCTCGCGGTCGGCTGGGGCCTCGCCGCGATGGTCGGCGCGGTGTCGGGCGTGCTCGTCGCGCCGCTGCTGTTCCTGGAGCCGAACATGATGGGCGGCGTCCTCATCTACGCGTTCGCCGCCGCGACCCTCGGGGGTTTCGACAGCCCGCTCGGCGCCGTCGTCGGCGGCCTGGTCGTCGGCGTGGCCGAGACCCTCGCGGGCGCGTACGTCGACGCGATCGGCTCCGACCTGAAGATCGGCGTCCCGCTGGCGATCATCCTGGGCGTCCTGCTGCTGCGCCCGCAGGGCCTGTTCGGACGTCCGGCGGTGGAGCGCGCGTGAGGAGCGAGATGGGGACGAAGACGGCCGGGGCCCGCGTCGACCCGACGGCCCGCGACCGGGCGGCGGCGTTCGCCGTCCGGCACTGGCGCGCGATCCTGGCGGGCGTCCTGCTGCTGGCGGCGCTGCGGGCGCCGTTCGAGCTGGTCCCGTTCCGGGTGTTCCAGCTGACGATGGTGATGGTGTACGCGGTCGCGCTGATCGGGCTGAACCTGCTGGTGGGGCACGCCGGGCAGATCTCCCTCGGGCACGGCGCGTTCTTCGCCGTCGGCGCCTACGGGACGGCCGCGATGATGTTCCACTGGGACGTCCCGTACCCGCTGACGTTCCCGCTCGCGGCGGCGCTGACGTTCGCGATCGGGCTGGCGCTGGGCGTGCCCGCCACCCGGCTGCGCGGCCTGTACCTGGCGCTCGTCACCCTCGCCATCGCGATCTTCCTGGTGCCGCTGCTCAAGCGGTTCGGGTCGGTGACCGGCGGGTCGATGGGGCTGACGCTGGAGAAGCCCGCGCCGCCGTCCTGGACCGGCCTCGCCCCCGACCAGTGGCTCTACTTCCTCGCGCTCGCCGGGACGGTCCTGGCGTTCGCGGTCGTGCGGTTCCTGCTCCGCTCCCGCGTGGGCCGCGCGCTGCACTCCGTCCGCGACAACGAGACGGCCGCCGAGGTGATGGGCGTGCGGCCGGCGGCGTACAAGCGGCTCGCGTTCGCGTGGAGCGCGCTGTTCGCGGGGGCGGCGGGCTGCCTCTACACGTGGACGATCGGGTTCGTGTCGCCCGACTCGTTCACCGTCAACCTGTCGATCACGCTGCTCGCCGCGATCGTGGTGGGCGGCCTCGGGTCGACCGCGGGACCGCTGCTCGGCGGGCTGTTCATGATGTTCGTGCCGAGCCTCTCCCAGGACATCAACGAGGCGGCGCCGGGGGTCATCTTCGGCCTGCTGATCATCGCGGTGATGTACCTCGCCCCGACCGGCCTGGCCGGACTGCCGGGACGCGTCGCGCCGTGGACGACCGACAAGATCCTCCGGAAGAGGTGACGCAATGCGCCGAACGATGGGACGGACGGCCGCGGCGTCGGCGGCCGTGCTGCTGCTGGCGTCCGCGGCGGCCTGCGGCGGCCGGGACGACGGCGGCGGGAGCACCGCCGAGGGGCGCTGCGAAGGGCAGCAGACGACCGGCATCACCGACGAGGCGATCAAGCTCGGCGGCATCTACCCGCTGTCGGGCCCGGCGTCCGCGTACGGCGCCATCCCGAAGGGCATCGAAGCCTACTTCGACTACGTCAACGCCGAGAAGGGCGGCATCGACGGGCGCACCGTGGAGTTCGTCGTCCGCGACGACGGCTACCAGCCGCCGAAGGCCGTCGAGGAGGCGCGCCGGCTCGTCGAGCAGGAGCAGGTGTTCGCGCTGTTCCAGACCCTCGGCACCCCGTCGACCACCGCGACCTGGGACTACGCGAACCAGCGCAAGGTGCCGCAGGTGTTCGTGGCGACCGGCGCGTCGAAGTGGGGGACCGACGGCGAGCACCCGTGGACGATCGGGTGGCAGCCCAACTACGTCTCCGAGGCCCGCGTGTACGCGCAGTTCCTCAAGCAGGAGAAGCCGAACGCGAAGGTCGCCGTCCTGTTCCAGAACGACGACTTCGGCGAGGACCTCGTCGGGGGCTTCAAAAGGGCCGTCGAGGGCAGCGGCATCACGATCGTCCAGGAGGAGAGCTACGAGGTCTCCGACCCGAGCGTCGAGCCGCAGATGCGCGACCTCGCCGGGTCCGGCGCGGACGTCTTCCTCAACGTGACGACGCCGAAGTTCGGCTCCCAGGCCCTCGCCGCCGACGCGAAGATCGCCGACTGGAACCCGCTGCACATCGTCAACAACGTCGCCGCGTCCGTCACCGTCCTCGAACCGGTCGGGTTCGAGAACGTCCAGGGCGTCGTGTCCGCCACGTACTACAAGGACCCGAACGACCCGCAGTGGGCGAACGACCCGGAGATGCGGCTCTACCGGGCGAAGATGAAGCAGTACGTGCCGAACGCGGACCCGGCCGTCCCGTACCACGCGTTCGGGTGGGCCGTGGCGAGCAGCTTCCACCGGACGATGGACGCGGCCGAGTGCAAGACCCGCGAGGGGCTGCGCGACTCGATGCGCGACCTCGCGAACGTCCAGGTCCCGATGCTGCTGCCCGGCGTGACGATGCAGACCGGCGAGGGCGAGCATGCGGTCGTCTTGGTCGGGGGCGTCCGGGGGTGTGGGGACCAGGTAGCCGCCGACCCATGAGCGGAGCATGAGCAGGGCGCGCAGGCGGGCGTCGTCGGGGGCGAAGCCGAGGTCGCGCAGGCAGGCGGTGATGTGGCCGAGGAGGGCGCGGTCGGCGTGCCGGACGGCCTCCTCGGCCGCGGGCTCGCGCCGCGCCCACAGCCGCATCGCGCGGTCGACCGGCGCGATCTCGCGGCCGAGCGCCTGGACGCGGCGCAGCCGCTCGCGCGGGTCGGCGGTGGTGCCGAGCGCGAGCCCGAGCATCTCGTCCGTCCGCTCGTGCGCCCACCGGTCGAGCAGGGCCCGCACCAGCTCGGTGCGGTCCTTGAAGTGCCAGTAGAAGCTGCCCTTGGTGACGCCCAGGCGGGCCGCGAGCGCGTTGATCGTCACGCCGCGCTCGCCGGTGCGGGCCAGTTCCCCGTACGCGGCCTCGATCCAGTCCCGCCTGGACGCCTTCGTGCGGGCCGTCATCGCGCTCCCCCGATCGTTCGTGCGGTCACACGAGGTTGACCGGGCCGGGGTCCAGGCCGAGCTCGATCTTGCCCCAGAGCGCGTAGGACGCGTCCGGGTCGAACACCACGTGCCCGGAGATCGTATTCACATCGCGCTGCGCCCGCTGGAACGGCGAGTCGATGAGCTGGGTGCTCGCCCCGGCGGCGCCGCACAGGTCGTTGACGACGCGGCGGGCGGTCGCGACGACGTGGGCCGCGGCCAGCCGGGCGTTCGCGCGGCGGCGCAGGTCCGCGGCGTCGTCGCCGGACGCGGCGCCCAGCGCGTCCTCCAGCAGGAGCCGGGCGGCGCGCAGGTCGGCGGTCGCAGCGGCGAGCCGGATCTGGCCGCTCATCAGGTCGCGCTGCCGCTCGCCCGTGTACGACATCACCCGGCCCTCCATGCGCGCGCGGAAGCGGGCGAGCACCCCCTCCGCGGTGCCGAGGACGGGCGCCGCGCCGGCCAGCGCGAACACCGGGACCAGCGGCGTCCGGTACGGGACGCCCGGGTGGACGCGGGAGCCGGGGGAGCGGCCCTCGGCGAGGTCGGCCAGCGGCACCGACCGGTGCGCGGGGACGAACGCGCCCGCGACCTCGATGTCGTTGCTGCCGGTGCCGCGCATGCCGCTGGTGTGCCAGACGTCGTGGACGGCGACGTCGGCGCGGGGCAGCAGGAACAGGCGGGGCTCGATCCCGCCGCCGGCGGTGACGAGCGCGAGGACCATGACGTGGTCGGCGTGCATGACCCCGCTGCCCCACGACCAGCGGCCGGTGACCGTGTGGCCGCCGTCGACGGGTTCGGCGGTGCCGCTCGGGGCGAGGGTGCAGGGGATGAGGGCGTAGGGGCGCTCGGCCCACACCTCCTCCTGCGCCTTCTCGGGGAACAGCGCGACCATCCAGTTGTGCAACGTGTAGATGGCGGAGAGCCATCCGGTGGACGCGCAGCCCGCGCCGGCCTCGCGGCACGCGGCGGCCATCGTGGCGAAGCCGAGTTCGGCGCCGCCGAACCGCTTCGGGACGAGCGTGCCGAACAGGCCGGTGGCGGCCAGGTCGGCGATCGTCTCGTCGGGCAGCCGCCGCGCCTCCTCGGCGGCGCGGGCGCGGTCGGACAGCGCGGGCGCGAGGGCGCGCACGCGGGCGGTGACGTCATCTCCATACCCCATGGTACGGAACCATACTCCCGAGTATGGATGGTGTCCATGGGGGTTGACGGCGGCGCATGTTACCGGTCACAGTGACGACAGCGAGAGAGGGGACGGTGTGGGCGCAGACGCGTACGTGGTGGGAGTGGACTTCGGCACCCTGTCCGGACGGGCCGTGGTGGTGCGGGTCGCGGACGGCGCCGAACTCGGGAGCGCGGTCCACGAGTACGCCCACGGGGTGATCGAGGAGCGACTGCCCGGCGGCGGGCCGCGGCTCCCGCCCGACTGGGCCCTGCAGTCGCCCGAGGACTGGCGCGGCGTCCTGCGGGCCGCCGTCCCGGCGGCGGTGGCCGCGGCGGGCGTCGACCCGGCGGACGTCGCCGGCATCGGCACCGACTTCACCGCCTGCACCGTGCTGCCGGCGGCGGCCGACGGGACGCCGCTGTGCGAGCGGCACCCGGACCGCCCGCACGCCTGGCCCAAGCTGTGGAAGCACCACGCCGCCCAGCCGCACGCCGACCGGATCAACGCGCTCGCCGCCGAGCGGGGCGAGCCCTGGCTCGCCCGGTACGGCGGGAAGATCTCCGCCGAATGGGAGTGGGCCAAGGGCCTGCAGGTCCTCGAAGAGGACCCCGCGACGTACGCGGAGGCCGAACGCTGGATCGAGGCCGCCGACTGGATCGTCTGGCAGCTCACCGGCACCGAGTCCCGCAACGTCTGCACGGCCGGGTACAAAGGCATCCACCAGGACGGCCGGTACCCCTCCGCGGAGTTCGCCGCCGCCCTGAACCCGGACTTCGCGGACTTCACCGACAAGCTCGGGCACGACCTCGCGCCCCTCGGCGGCCTCGCCGGGCGGCTGACCGCCGAGGCCGCCGCCTGGACGGGCCTCCCCGCGGGCATCGCGGTCGCCGTCGGCAACGTGGACGCGCACGTCACGGCCGCCGCGGCGGACGCCGTCCGGCCCGGCCGGATGGTCGCCATCATGGGCACCTCCACCTGCCACGTCATGGCGTCCGACCGGCTCGCCGAGGTGCCGGGCATGTGCGGCGCGGTGCGCGACGGGATCGTCCCCGGGCTGTGGGGGTACGAGGCGGGCCAGTCGGGCGTCGGCGACATCTTCGGCTGGTTCGCCGAGACGTCCGTGCCCGCGTCCTACACCCGCGAGGCGGACGCCCGGGGGATGAGCGCCCACGAGTACCTCACCTCGCTCGCCGAGCGGCAGCGGGTCGGCGAGCACGGGCTCGTCGCGCTCGACTGGCACAACGGCAACCGGTCCGTGCTCGTCGACCACGACCTGTCCGGCGTGCTCGTCGGGCAGACGCTCGCGACCCGGCCCGAGGACGTCTACCGGGCGCTCATCGAGGCGACGGCGTTCGGCGCCCGGACGATCGTCGAGACGTTCGAGGCGTCCGGGGTGCCGGTCGAGGAGGTCGTCGTCGCGGGCGGGCTGCTCGGCAACCGGTTCCTCATGCAGGTGTACGCCGACGTGCTGCGCCGCCCCCTGTCGGCGATCGGCTCCGGCCAGGGGCCGGCGCTCGGCGCGGCGATCCACGCGGCCGTCGCCGCGGGCGCCCACCCCGACGTCACCGCCGCGGCCGCCGCCATGGGCCGGCGCGTCCCGGACGCGTTCGTCCCCGACCCGGACCGCGCCGACGCCTACGACCGGCTGTACGCCGAGTACCGCCGGCTGCACGACCACTTCGCGGACGGCGGCCTGCTGCACCGCCTCCGCGCGATCAGGAACGAGGCCGCCGCATGACCGAACGCAAGGAGCGAAGCGACTGGAGTGAAGGAATGCGGCCGCATTCGCCGGGGGGTGTGGGGGGTCGTTTCCCCACGGGGAAAAGGATGACCGACGAAGAGCTCCGGGAGACCGTCTGCCGCCTGCACGCCGAACTCGTCCGCAACGACCTGGTCGCGTGGACGGCGGGCAACGTGTCCGGGCGGCTGCCCGGCGGCGACCGGTTCGCCATCAAGCCCAGCGGGGTGTCCTACGACGACCTGACGCCCGCGTCGATCGTCGTGTGCGACCTCGACGGGAACCTCGTCGAGGGGGAGCTGGCGCCGTCCAGCGACACCGCCGCGCACGCCTACGTGTACCGGCACATGCCGGACGTGAACGGGGTCGTGCACACGCACTCCACCTACGCGTCCGCGTGGGCGGCGCGCGGGGAGCCGATCCCGTGCGTGCTGACCGCGATGGCCGACGAGTTCGGCGGCGAGATCCCGGTGGGGCCGTTCGCGCTGATCGGCGGCGACGACATCGGCCGCGGCGTCGTCGCCACGCTGCGCGGCCACCGGTCGAAGGCCGTGCTGATGCGCAACCACGGCGTCTTCACGGTCGGCGACTCCCCGAAGGCCGCCGTCAAGGCCGCGGTGATGTGCGAGGACGTCGCCCGCACCGTGCACGTGTCGCGGCAGCTCGGCGAGCCGCTGCCGATCGCGCGGGCCGACGTCGACCGCCTGTACGACCGCTACCAGAACGTCTACGGGCAGAGGAGCACGCGATGACGGCATGGTTCCTGACCGGCAGCCAGGGGCTGTACGGCGCGGACACGCTGCGGCAGGTGGCCGAGCAGTCCCGGCGGATCGCGGACGCCCTGCCGATCGGCGTCGAGTGGAAGCCGGTGCTCACCGACGCGGCGTCCATCCGCCGCGTCATGCTGGAGGCGAACGCGGACGACGCCTGCACCGGCGTGATCGCGTGGATGCACACGTTCTCCCCGGCGAAGATGTGGATCGCGGGCCTGGACGCGCTGCGCAAGCCGCTGCTGCACCTGCACACGCAGGCGAACGTGGAGCTGCCGTGGAGCTCCATCGACATGGACTTCATGAACCTCAACCAGGCCGCCCACGGCGACCGCGAGTTCGCGCACGTCCAGACCCGGCTGGGCGTCGCCCGCAAGACCGTGGCGGGGCACGTCACCGACCCGTCCACGGCGTCCCGGATCGAGGCGTGGGCGCGGGCCGCCGCCGGCGCCGCGGCGCTGCGCACGATGCGGCTCGCCCGCTTCGGCGACAACATGCGCGACGTCGCGGTCACCGAGGGCGACAAGGTCGAGGCGCAGCTCCGCTTCGGCGTCTCGGTCAACACCTACGCCGTGAACGACCTGGTCGCGGCGGTGGACGCGGTCGCCGACGCGGGCGCGGCGGCGCTGGCCGCCGAGTACGAGGACGCCTACGACGTCGCCCCCGAGCTGCGCGCGGGCGGCGACCGGCACGCGTCGCTGCGCTACGCCGCCCGCATCGAGCTGGGGCTGCGCGGGTTCCTCGCGGACGGCGGCTTCACGGCCTTCACCACCAACTTCGAGGACCTCGGCGGGCTCCGCCAGCTCCCCGGCCTGGCCGTCCAGCGGCTCATGGCGGACGGCCACGGGTTCGGCGGCGAGGGCGACTGGAAGACGGCCGCGCTGCTGCGGGCCCTCAAGGCGATGGCGCCGGGCGGCGGCACCTCGTTCATGGAGGACTACACCTACAACCTGGTGCCGGGGGAGCAGCTCATCCTCGGCGCCCACATGCTGGAGGTCTGCCCGTCGATCGCCGCGGGCACGCCGTCCTGCGAGATCCACCCGCTCGGCATCGGCGGCCGCGAGGACCCCGTGCGCCTGGTGTTCGACGCCGAGCCCGGCCCCGGGATCGTCGTGGGCCTCGCCGACCTCGGCGACCGGTTCCGGCTGGTCGCGAACGAGATCGACGTGGTCGTCCCGCCGCCGCTGCCGAACCTGCCGGTGGCGCGGGCCGTCTGGCGGCCGCGCCCCGACCTGGCGACGTCCACGGAGTCGTGGCTCACCGCCGGGGGCCCGCACCACACCGTCCTGTCCACGGCGGTCGGCGCCGAGGAGCTCACCGACCTGGCCGAGATGCTCGGTGTCGAACTCGCCGTCATCGACGCCGGCACGACCACGGCGCGGTTCGCGAAGGAGCTCCGCTGGAACCAGGCGTACCACCGCCTGGCCCAGGGCTTCTGACGCCGGACGCCCCGGGGGCACGGCCCCCCCGGGGCGCGGCGCGCGGCCGGCTACTCGCGGATGCCGATGCCCTCGACCGGGCGGGTGCGGCGCAGCAGCCGGCCGATCGGCAGCATCGTGGCGACCAGCGCGAGCGCCGCGGTCCCGCCGACGATCACGACCCATCCGAGCGCCGGGACGTACGGGACGCGCTGCCCGGCGATCGCGTTGACGATCGAGGAGAGGGTGACCGCCGCGATCGCCGCGCCGATCCCGATCGACACGCCCAGCAGCGTGGCCTGCTCGGCGTGGACCATCCGCTTCGCCTGCCCGGTCGTCACCCCGACCAGGCGCAGCAGCGACAGCTCCCGGGTCCGGGCCAGCGCCGCCATGACGAGGGTGTTGGCGGCGGCGAGCACCGCGTAGCCGACGAGCACGGCGATCAGCATCTTGTTGAGCCAGGCGCTGATCTCCAGGTCCTTCGCGAGCTCCCCGGTGAGCCGGTCGGTGCTCGTCACGGCGCTCGCTGGGTACGCGCGGGCCAGCTCCGCCAGGGCCGGGCCCGCGTCGGCGCCGGGGGCGGTGCGGATCAGGACGTGGTCGTTCAGCCCGGACGCGGTGTGGCCGGCGAGCGTCGCGTTGCTCAGCGTGACGTCCCCGAACCCGAAGCCCCGCTCGTACACGGCGACGACCTTCAGCGTGACGGGCGTCCCGTCGCCGAGCCAGAACCGCGCGTCCCCGCCGACCTCCCACTTGGACGTGCCCGCCTGCGACGACGACACCGCGACCGTCCCGTCCCGCAGGTCGGCGAGGCTGCCCTCGGTGACGTCCAGGTCCATGGTCTCGGCGGCCCCCCGCGGGTCGACGCCCTGCGCGACGACCGCCATGCCCTCGCCCATGAACGGGACGATCACGGACGTGCGGCGCACGCCGGTCGCGGCGACCACGCCGGGGATCCGGCGGGCGTCCTCCGACGCCGCCGCGGGCAGCCCGGCGCCGCCGACGAGCGCGTGCTGCGCGACCGTCCCGTCCCGGCTCTGCTCGACCGTCTGGCGCTGCAGGTTGTCCTGGAGGAACCAGACGGTGCCGCCGAACCCGACGGACAGGACGAGCGCGGTCAGCACGGCGACCATGCCGCGGGCGTTCGCCCGCAGGTTCGCGGCGGCGAGGTACCCGCTGTCGCGCCACACCAGCCGCAGCACCGGCGCCGCGGCGGCCGCGGCGGCCCGGTTGATCCACGGCGCCAGCAGCGCGACCGCCAGCACGAACGTGTACAGCATGCCGACCGCGGCGCCCATGGCCGTCTGCCCGTTCGCGCCGCCCGTGACGAAGATCAGGACGACGCCGCCGCCGAGGCACGCCACGCCGAAGATGACCCGGATCTGGCCGCCGAGCCCGCGCTCGACCGCGGCCTCGCCGAGCGCCTCGGTGGGCCGGATCGCGGCGGTCCGCTGCGCGGCGATCCCCGCGGACAGCAGTGCGACGGCCGCCACGGCCGCGACCGCCGCGGGCGCGGCGAGCAGCCCGCCGCTCGCGGTGTAGGTGACGGGCACGAACCCGCGGTCGACCAGTTCGCCCCCCACCCAGCGGGCGGCGGCGAGGCCGCAGGGGACGCCCACCACCGCCGCGAGCGCCGCCAGCATCCCCGTCTCGCCGAGGATCAGCGCCCGCACCTGGCCCGGGGCGGCCGCGATCGCGCGCAGCAGGGCGAGGTCGCGGCGGCGGTACCGCACCGACAGCCCGACCGTCGCGGCGACCACGAACCCGATGATCAGCGCGGCGTAGCCGGCGAACGCGCCGCCGGCCTGCACGAGCAGGTCGCGCGCCGCGCCCACCTCCGGCTGCTCCGCGATGCCCCGGTCGTCCCCCGCGTACGCCGTCGCGCCGGCGCCGTCCGCGACCTTGCGCACCCCGGCCAGGACGGCCGCCGGGTCGGCGCCGCGCTCGGCGAGGACGCCGACCGCGTCGACGCGGCGCGGGTCGGGGTCGAGCCGGGCGGCCAGCGCGTCGGTGAAGAACAGCGCCGCCGCCACGCCGCGGGTCTCGCCCGCGTCGACGACGCCGCTCACGGTGAACCGGTGCGCCGTCCCGCCGGCGACGACGGTCGCGGCCGAACCGGGACGCAGCCGTCCGGCCTCGGCGATCCGGGCGTCCACGGCGATCTCGCCGTCCGTCCGCGGCGGCGCGCCGGACACCACCCGGTACGGGGCGAGCGCCGCGCTGCCCCAGCCGTGCCCCTGGGCGGGCACCTCCGGGGCGTCCGCGGCCGCGGCGGGGATCGAGCGGTCGGCGACCGCGCGCGCCACGCCCGGCACCCCGGCGAGCCGCCGCACCAGCTCGCTCGGGACGCCGCCGGGCTCGGGCAGCGGCAGCGTGGCGGTCTCGGTCTCGCCGAACATCTCGTTGGTGATGGTGAGGTCCCGCTGCGCGACGACGGCGGTCGCGGCGGCGTACCGCTGCGGCTGCCCCTTGTACCGGAGCCCCGATTCCACGAGGACGCCGCACACGGTGAGGACGGTGACGCCCGCGGCGAGCGCGAGGAACGTCGCCGCGAACGTCCCCTTGCGGTGCCGGAGCATCTGCAGTGCGAGCCGGAGCACGGTTCAGCCCTCCCGGTGCGCGGCGGGGCGGCGGCCGAGGTTCGCGAGCTGCTCCGCGATCCGCTGGACGCCCGGCCGCGGCAGGTCCGAGACGATGCGGCCGTCGGCGAGGACCACGACCCGGTCGGCGTAGGACGCGGCGACCGGGTCGTGGGTCACCATGATCACGGTCTGCCCGGTGTCGTCGACGGCCGCCCGCAGCAGCGCCAGCACCTCGGCGGCGGTCTGCGTGTCGAGCGCGCCGGTCGGCTCGTCGCAGAAGACCACCTCCGGCCGGGTGGCGAGCGCGCGGGCGATGGCGACCCGCTGCTGCTGCCCGCCCGACAGCTCCGCCGGGCGGTGCCGCAGCCGCTCGCCCAGCCCGACCCGGTCGATCACCTCGGCGAGCCACGCCGGCTCCGGGCGCCGGCCCGACAGCCGTCCGGGCAGCAGGATGTTCTGCTCCACGGTGAGCGCGCCGACCAGGTTGAACGCCTGGAATACGAACCCCACCCGGTCGCGGCGCAGCTTCGTCAGCTGCTTCTCCGACATCGTCGACAGGTCCGTGCCGCCGATCCGGACCCGGCCCGCGTCCGGCCGGTCCAGGCCGGCCGCGCAGTGCAGCAGGGTGCTCTTGCCGGATCCGGACGGCCCCATCACCGCCGTCATCGTCCCCCGGCGGAACCGGGTGTCGACGCCGTGGAGCGCCACGACGGGCTGCTCGCCGCCGTAGGTCTTGCGGACGCCTTCGACGCTGACGGCGCAGTCGGCCGGGAACGAGCCGGCCGGAGCCGTCCCGCCCGGAGCCGTGCCGACCGCGGGCGTGCCGGCCGCGGGCGTGCCGGCTGGGGTCATTGACATGGTGCGGGTGCCTTCCAGGGGAGTCTTGTCCGACGCCCTTCGACGCTAGGGAGGCCGCTCACCGGGGACAATGCAGCCAGTTGCCCACCTGGAGTAGTGCAGGCACTACCGCGCACCGCGGACCCGGGTACGCCCCGCGCGGAGATGAGTATCCGTACTCAGTCGGCCGGGGCGCGTCCGGCGGGACCATGAACGCATGACGACACGAGCGCCGAAGCGGGCCGCGTTCGAGGCGGCGGCCTTCCTCCTCCTGGCCGCGGCGGCCGCCGCGAACTGGGCCGCCTGGCTCGGCTGGGACCAGCGCCGCGACGTGCATCCCGACGGCAGCGAGACCGGCCCCTACCAGCCGTGGCAGGTCGCCGGCCTGGTCCTGGTCCTCGTCGCGCTGACCGTCGCCGCGGCGGCCTTCCGCCATCCCGTCACCGCCGCCGCCGCGCCCGTCCTCGGCACCATGGCCGCGCTGTGCGCCGACTGGTCGGACGACGCGACGGGGCTCTGGGCGGTCGGCGCCCTGATGGCGTCCGCCGGCCTCTTCACCGGCGCGGTCGTCACGACCGCCGTGGTCCGGGCGGTGCGCGACCGGAGGGCCGGCGCCGCCCCGGCGTGACCGCGCGGTGACGCCGCGGGTCCGGTCCGGTCGCCGCGCCGTGTAGGAGGCCGGACCGGACCCGCGTTCCGGGGGAAGCCGCTCGGGCCGTCCGCACGACCCGGCGCTCCAGCGGGGCCGCCCCCGGAGCGGGGAGGCTCGTCCGGTCAGGACGAGCAGGGGACGGGCGCCGCCGGGCGCCCGGAGGAGGGGAGCCCGGCGGCCCGCCAGGCGCGGAACCCGCCGGCGACGTCGGTCGCGCGGGTCAGCCCGAGGTCCTGCAGGGACGCGGCCGCCAGGCTGGAGGTGTAGCCCTCCGAGCACAGCACGATCACCCGGACGCCGTGGCCGGCGGCCTGCGGGATCCGGGCGTCGGAGGCCGGGTCGAGGCGCCATTCCAGGACGTTGCGCTCGATCACCAGCGCGCCGGGCACGCTCCCCTCGGCGGCCCGCTGCGCCGCGGGCCGGATGTCGACCAGCAGCGCGCCCCGCCGCCACTCGTCGTGGGCCGACCGCGGATCGAGCCGCCGCAGCCGGGCGCGCGCCGCCGCGAGGACGTCGTCGATCGTCCGCGTCACCACCGGCCCGCCTCCTCGGTGGCGAGCCGGACGAGGCGTCCGTCGACGAGGTCGTAGCGGTTCATGGACGCCAGCGGCGGCGCGTACGCGTGGACGCTGATCGCCGGGGCGGTGGAGGCGTTGCGGACCTCGTGCACGTAGTCGGCGCCGAAGGCGCGGGACTCGCCCGCCGCCAGCCGGCGGGCCGCGCCGGGGTCGCGCTCCTCGAGCGTGCCGAGCGCGACGGCGAAGGCGCCGCGCGAGCCGCCGTGGTCGTGCAGCCCGGTGGACTGGCCCGGGAGCCAGCTGATCAGCCAGATCTCGTGGTCGTCGTCGCGGTGCAGCCGCTCGTACCAGCGGCCCTGCGGGTCGAGCCGCACGCGCGGCAGCCACGCGTCGGGGTTCGCGGCCAGTTCCGCGACCGTCGTGGACAGTTCCGCGATCGCGGTGGGCCGGGCCGCCTCAGGGGCGGCCGTGCTCGTCGTCACTTGCCGGGGTCCTCTCCGTTCCGTTCCGTTCCGCGTGCCGTGCCCGGCCGCCGGCCGGGCAGGGCGGACACAGGCCGCTCGCGAGCCGTCCGAGGTCCAGGTGCGGTCGTCGCCACAGAGGCGGATCCCGATGCATGGCGGCATCCTCGCGCATGTTTCCCACTAAGTCAATCGGAATAAGCGAGATAGCATGTCGCGCCGGTGGGCAAGCGTCAGAGAAGACCGCCCCGGACGAGGAGTGGTGGATCATGCGGAAGACTCGGCAGGCGAGCGGCATCCTCAAGCCGGTGCCGTCGGACCTGTTCGTCGTGCACGGACCCAACGCGGAGATGCGCTGGGACGCCATGCCCGGCCAAGGGCTCCTGGTGCCCAACGACCGCTTCTTCGTGCGCAACCACACCCGGACGCCGTTGATCGACGCGCGGACGTGGCGGCTGCGCCTGTTCGGCACCGGGCTGCGGGGCGCCCCGACGCGCGCCCGGGCCGTGGAGTTCGGCTACGCGGACCTGCTCGACATGCCGTCCCGCACCCTGGACGCGGTGATCGAGTGCGCCGGGAACGGCCGCGCCCTGTTCGAGCGCCAGCAGGGCGCCGCCAAGCCGGGCATCCCCTGGCACCTGGGCGCCGTCGGCGCCGCACGCTGGCGCGGGGTCCCGCTGGCGGCCGTCCTGGAGCGCGCCGGGCTCCGCCCCGAGGCGGTGGACGTGCTCCCGGCCGGGCTCGACCCGGCGTACCGCGTCGACGGCGAGGACTTCGGGCCCGTGCGCCGGCCGCTGCCCGTCGGCAAGGCCCTGGACGACGTCCTGGTGGCGTACGAGATGAACGGGGAGCCGCTGCCGCCCGACCACGGGTTCCCGGCCAGGCTGGTGGTGCCCGGCTGGGTGGGGGTCGCGTCGATCAAGTGGCTGGGGGAGATCGAGGTCGCCGACCGGCCGCTGTCGTCGCCGTGGACGACCCGCTTCTACCGGATGGCCGGTCCCGGGTACCCGGCCGCCGGCGGGCCCCCGCTGGCGGAGCAGGTCGCCAAGAGCGCCTTCGAGCTGCCCTGGGACGCGCGCGTGCCGCTCGGCCGCCCGGTCGTCCTGACCGGCCGGTCGTGGGCGCCGCACGGACCGGTGCGGGCGGTCGAGGTCAGCGTGGACGGCGGGGCGACCTGGCGGCCCGCGCGCCTGCGGGAGGGCGGCGCCGTGTGGTGCCGCTGGGAGGTCGAGTGGTGTCCCGACCGGACGGGCCCGGTCACGCTCGCCGCCCGCGCCGTCGACGCGGCGGGGGTCCGCCAGCCCGCCGCGGCGGCCCCCAACGACGACGGGTACCTGTTCGACGCGGCCGTCCAGCACCGCGTCCAGGTGGCGTAACCCCCTCCCGGAACGGCGTCACCGCAGGTCGGGGGGTGCAGGGAACCGCGCGGACGGTCCGGCGGTTCGGCCGGGCCGTCCGCGCGGGACCGGTGCCCACCCCGCCCCGGGCCCGCGCGGACGGAGTTCGCGGTCAGGCCGCGGCGACCTTCGGCGTGTAGTGCGCCGCGTCGTCGCCCTCGACGAGGTAGCTGCCCCGCCCGTCCACGCCGACGGGGACGTCGCCCGCGACGGTGACGCGGTGCAGGCGGCGCGGGAGGTCGCCGTAGTCGTCCGGGGCGTAGTGCTGGGTGATGCGGTTGTCGAACACGATGACGTCGCCCGGCTCCCAGACCCAGCGCAGCACGTTCTCCGGGCGGGTCACGTACGACTGGAGGATGTCGAGGATCGCGCGGCCCTCCTTGCCCGGCAGGCCCACGATGCTCTGCGCGAAGCCGCCGATGAACAGGTTCCGCTCGCCCGACTCGGGGTGGACCCGCACCACGGGGTGGGCGGTCTTCCACGTGCGCGACACGAACGCCTTGCGGTGCTCGGCCCGCTTGTCCGGGTCGGCGCCGGACTCCACGGGGGTGATGTAGTCGTAGTCGTTGGTGTGGACGGCCCAGAGCCGGTCGGCGAACGCGCGCAGCTCCTCCGGCAGGTCGCGGTAGGCGGCGGCGCTGTTCGCGATGAGGGTGTTGCCGCCGTAGGGCGGGATGACGAGCCCGCGCAGGGTGCTGATCTTCGGCGGGGTCCGCACGAACGTGACGTCGGTGTGCCAGTGGTTGGCGCGCGACGTCTCGCCGTCGACCGGCAGGACCTCCCGCCGGCCGTCGACGCCGGGGACGGTCGGGTGCGCGCCGGTCAGCTCGCCGAACTTGGCGGCGAACGCGAGCTGGCCCTCGTCGGTGAGGTCCTGGCCGCGGAAGCCCAGGACCTTGTGCTCCAGCAGGGCCTCGCTGATCTCGCCGAAGACCCGGTCGGACACCTCGCGGAGGTCGACGCCGACGACCTCCGCGCCGATGCGGCCGCCGATCTTGCGCACGTCGAATTCGGACACGGCTTACCTCTCTCTCAGGGAGCAGGGGGGACGGTCCGTCCAGCGAAGCACGCCCCCCGCGAGTCGGTCAACTATTCCTACTTGTGAAGTAGGAAATATTTCCTATCAAAGCTGTTGACTTAGTAGGGAACGTGATCGATAGTCGCAACCGTGACTCCCCACCACTCGCTCCGCGACGCGCTCACCGCGCGCCTGTACGTCGACCTCCGGCGCCAGGCCGGCGCCCTGTGTCGCCCCGCCACCTGACGAACCCGCAGTACAGGCGTCCAGGGAAAGGGCATTCTTGAGCAGCATCACGGGAACCACACGCCGGCGCTTCCTCGCGACACTCTCGGCCGCCGCGGCCGGCGCGCCGCTCGCCCCGCTCGCGGCCGGCTGCGGCAGGGCGTCCGGGCGGGCGCGCCGCACCGGCACCCTCCGCTACCAGGGCTGGACCGGGACGGTCACGCTCCCCGAACTCGCGGCCGACCTCGGCTTCCTCGGCGACGTCGCGCTGGAGTGGGTCGGCAACACCGGCAGCGGGCCGCAGGACGTCCAGACCGCCGCCACCGGCCAGATCGACTTCGGCGGCGCGTTCAACGGCGCGTCCGTCAAACTCCAGGAGGCCGGCGCGCCGCTGACGTCCGTCATCGGCTACTACGGCACCGACGCGAAGTACTACCAGGGCTTCTTCGTCCTGGAAGGCAGCCCGATCAAGAACCCGCGGGACCTCCTCGGCAAGAAGGTCGGCATGAACACCCTCGGCGGCCACTCACAGGCCGTCCTCGACCTCTACCTGCGGGGCAGGGGACTCACCGCCGCCGAGGTCGCCGAGGTCCGCCCGATCGCGCTGCCGCCGGTCGCCACGGAGCAGGCGCTCCGCCAGGGCCAGATCGACGTGGCGGCGCTCGCCGGGATCTTCCAGGAGAAGGCGAAGGACAACGGCGGCGTCCGCCCGCTGTTCCGCGACGTCGACTTCCTCGGCCCGTTCACCGCGGGCTCGTACGTCTTTCGGGACGACTTCATCGAGCGCAACCCCGACACCGTGCGGGCCTTCACCGCGGGCGTCGCCAGGACGATCGAGTGGTCGCGGGAGCGCCCGCGCGAGGAGGTCGTCGCCCACCTGACGCGGATCCTGGAGGCCCGCGGCCGCAACGAGACCGGCGACGCGCTCCGGTACTGGCTGTCGTGGGGCGTCGCGGGGAAGGGCGGCGTGATGAGCGACCGGGAGTTCACCACCTGGAGCGACTGGCTCGCCGAGGTCGGCCAGATCCCCGAGGCCACGGTCGCGCCCGGCGACCTCTACACCAACGAGTTCAACCCGTACGCGGCCGGAGGGGGCACGCGGTGACCGCCAAGATCAGCATCACCGGGGTCGGCAAGAGCTTCCCCGTCCGGGGCGGCGGCGGGTTCCCCGCCCTGCGCGGCGTCTCCCTCGACGTCGCCGAAGGCGAGTTCCTCACCGTCGTCGGGCCGAGCGGCTGCGGCAAGTCCACGCTCCTCGACCTGATCGGCGGCCTCACCCGGCCCACCGCCGGCCGCGTCGAGATCGACGGCACCGAGGTCACCGGCCCCGCGCTCGACCGCGGCATCGTCTTCCAGCAGTACGCGCTGCTCCCGTGGCGCACCGCCCGCCGCAACGTCGAGTTCGGGCTGGAGGCCAAGGGCGTCGGCCGCCGCGAGCGCGCCGAGATCGCCCGCGCCCACCTCGACCTCGTCGGCCTGTCCGGCTTCGAGGACCGCTACCCGCACGAGCTGTCCGGCGGCATGAAGCAGCGGGTCGCGATCGCCCGCAGCCTCGCCTACGACCCCGGCGTCCTGCTGATGGACGAGCCGTTCGCCGCGCTCGACGCCCAGACCCGCGAGGCGCTGCAGGACGAACTCGTCCGCATCTGGTCGGCGACCGGCAAGACCATCGTGTTCATCACGCACGGCATCGACGAGGCCGTCTACCTGGGCGGACGCGTCGCCGTCATGACCGCGCGCCCCGGCCGGATCAAGGAGGTCGTCGGCATCGGCCTCGGCCCCCGCGACGCGCACGCCGACCTGCGCTCCGCCCCCGAGTTCGCGGCGTACCGGCACGCGGTCTGGTCGCTGCTCCGGGACGAGGTCCGCGCCGTCCCGCCCCGCGTCCCGTCCGGCCCGCCGGATCGGCGCCGCCGCGGCCCGCGCCGCCCGCGGCACCGTCGCGATCGCCGCGTTCCTCGCCCTCTGGGAGGCCGCGCCCCGCGCGAACCTCGTCGACCCGATCTTCCTGCCGCCGCTCTCCGAGGTCCTGCCCGCGCTGGGGGACCTCGCCGCGAGCGGACGGCTGTGGGAGAACGCCCGCGCCAGCATCGTCCGCTCCCTCGCCGGGTTCGGGCTGGCGATCGCGGCCGCCGTCCCGCTCGGCCTGCTGATCGGCTGGTACCGGACGGTCGCCGACCTGCTCAACCCGCTGCTGGAGGTGTTCCGCAACACGGCCGCGATCGCGCTGCTGCCGGTCTTCGTCCTGATCCTCGGCATCGGCGAGACGTCGAAGGTGGCGATCGTCCTGTACGCGTGCGCGTGGCCGATCCTGCTCAACACCATCGGCGCCGTCCGCACGGTCGACCCGACGCTGATCCGGTCGGCGCGCTCGCTCGGGCTGCCCGCGGTGCGCGTCTTCCAGAAGGTCGTCCTGCCCGCCGCCGTCCCGGCGATCTTCACCGGGATCCGGCTGGCCGGGTCGACGTCCGTCCTGGTGATGATCGTCGCGGAGATGGTCGGCGCGAAGGAGGGGCTCGGCTTCCTGGTCGGCTCGTCGCAGCAGAACTTCGCGATCCACGAGATGTACGCGGGCATCATCGCGATCTCCGTGCTCGGGCTGGTGTTCAACTACCTGCTCGTCCTGCTCGAGCGCCGCCTCACCCGCCGGCGCCCCGCCGCCTCGGACTGAGCGCCCGTCCGGCCGGACGGGCGCGGCGGGACGTGCCGGCGGGGCTTCGGATGGGGCCGACGGCACAGGGTCAAGGTCTGGAGTCACGGCACGCGAATGCGGTGACGCGGCAAAGACGAGGGGAGGAGTTCCGGCGCGGACGTCTCGGCCGGTCCGGCGGATCGCGGAGCCCGAGGCAACCTTTCCGGACGTTCTCCGGCGCCGGTGGCCGGTCACTGACCTGCGCTATCGAATGCGGTCGGGAAAGGCATCGACGGTTCGGGCATTCCGGTTCAACGCCGTTGGCCCGATCCATTCGGCATGATCAGCTACGGTGGTGCCGTTTCGTTTTACCGGTTGCTTTGGACCGTTCCTTGACGTCGGTCATGACGAAACGGCGTGAGAGCGGGGTTGTGCACGCGAAAGCAAAATCATTCGACCCGTCCGCCGTTCGGCCCCGCCGGGGGAGTCGCCCCCCGGCGGCCGGGCGGTGCCGTCCCGGGGCGGGGTCAGCTCCCGCGGGGGCGGGTCGCGAGGTGCTCGCCGACCCGCCGGACGAGGGTGGCCATCTCGTAGCTGATCTGCGCCGGATCGACGGTGGCGTCGCTCATCACGGTCAGCGAGGCGCCCTCGCCCGCGGCGGTGACGAACAGGAACGCCCCGCTCATCTCGATGATCGTCTGGCGCACCTCGCTCGCACCGAACTGGGTCCGCGCGCCGTGCGCGAGGCTCTGCAGGCCGGCGGCCAGCGCGGACAGGTAGTCGGCGTCCGCGCGGTCCAGGCCGGAGGACGCCCCCAGCAGCAGCCCGTCCGCGGACTGCAGAACCGCCCTTGTGACCTGCGGCACGCGTTCGACGAGTCCGTCGATCAGCCAGTCCAGCCGGTCGGAAGATTCGCCGAGCAGGGATGTCACGAGAGTTTCTCCTCTTCGGGGCGGGGGCGGGGTCGGCCGACCCTTCGGATGATTCCATCCCAGGACGATCCGTATCCACTCAACCTGGCGACAGCTGATCAAAATGGTGGCTATGGTGTCCCCCGTTCCAGCCCGGCTTCGCACCGAAGGTAAGAGAGACGGCCAGATGACCGACGTGATCACCGACGTGCCCGTTCCGCACGGTGGCAACGCCCGGTGAAAAGCCCCCGCCGGCGCTCGATCCGGTTCTCGCTCTACGGCCTGCTCGTCATTCCCATGGTGTCGCTGGTCACGCTGTGGGCGTTCGCGGCGCAGGGCGTCGCGTCCGAGGCGTTCCAGCAGCGCAACATCGACACGGCCAACGAGATCTACGGCTACGCCGTCCAGCCGATGCTGGTCACCCTGGCGCAGGAGCGCCAGGAGTCGGTGGTGTGGCTGAGCGGCGGCGGGCGCCTGCCGCGCACGTCGATGGACGCCGTCCGCGGGAAGATGGACGGCACGATCGTGCGGATGAACGAGGCCGCGCGCTCCGACGAGTTCCAGGACACGCTGAACGGCCCGATGAAGTCGCGGCTCTCGGTGCTGATCGGCAAGCTCAACGAGATCGGGAAGATCCGGGAGCAGGTCGACTCCGGGGCGCTGACCAAGCTCACGGCCTTTGAGGCGTACAACGACGTCGTCGACGCCCACTTCCGGTTCATCTACCTGCTGGTCGCCGACAACGGGTACCAGCAGGCGTACCACCTGACCGGCATGTCGCGGGCCATCGAGCTGGCCGGGCGCGAGGCGGCGCTGGTCGGCGGCGTGCTGGTCGGCGGCGGCCGGGCGACCCCCGCCGAGCACACCGCGATCACCCGGCTGGTGTTCGAGCGCCGCTACCTGGAGACCTCCAGCCTCTCCGAGTTCACCGCGGCCAACGGCGCGCCCTTCGAGCGGGCGCTGGCGTCCGCCGCCGCGAAGGGCTTCACCGGCGCCGAGAACCGCGTCCTCGCGACGCGGCCCGGGGCGCGGCTGCGGCTCACCCCGGACGCGTGGACGGCGTCCGCGGGCGGCTACATCAAGGCGCTGGACGGCGCCCTCGGCACGTCGCGGATGGTGCTGGCCGCCGACGCGAAGAAGACCTCCGACGCGACGCTGCTGCGGCTCGCGCTCGTCGGCGGCATCGGCCTGCTCGCCATCGTCCTCACCGCGGTGCTCATGCTCCGGTTCGGCCGCCGGATCGGCCGCGACCTGCGGGACCTGCAGGCCGCGGCGCACACGCTGGCCGAGCAGCGGCTGCCCGGGGTGGTCGACCGGCTGAAGCGGGGCGACGAGGTCGACGTGGCGGTGGAGGCCCCGCCGCTGGAGGTGGGCCGGACGGCCGAGGTGTTCGACGTCGCGACCACGTTCTCGACCGTCCAGCGCACCGCCGTGGAGGCCGCCGTCGGCCAGGCCGAACTGCGCCGGGCCGTCAACAAGGTCTTCCAGAACCTGGCCCGCCGCAACCAGTCGCTGCTGCACCGCCAGCTGTCGATGCTGGACACGCTGGAGCGCAAGGCGTCCGACCCGGACGCCCTGGCCGACCTGTTCGCCATCGACCACCTCACCACCCGCATGCGGCGGCACGCCGAGGGCCTGATCATCCTGTCCGGCGCCGCCCCCGGCCGCGGCTGGCGCCGCCCGGTCCGCGTGCTGGACGTGCTGCGCGGCGCCGTCGGCGAGATCGAGGACTACGCCCGCGTCGAGGTGGTCAGCACGGCGGAGGAGTCGATCGTCGGCTCCGCCGTCGCCGACGTGATCCACCTGCTCGCCGAGCTGATCGAGAACGCGGCGACCCTGTCGCCCCCGAACACCCCGGTCGAGGTCGACGCCGGGCCGGTGGGCCAGGGCCTCGTGGTGGAGGTCCAGGACCGCGGCCTAGGCATGGACCCGGACAAGCTCGCCGCCGTCAACCGGCAGCTCGCCCGCGAGCCGGAGTTCGACCTGACCGACGGCGAGCGGCTCGGCCTGTTCGTCGTCGGCAGCCTCGCGCACCGCCACGGCATCAAGGTGGCGCTGGAGCCGAACGCCTACGGCGGCCTCAAGACGATCGTGCTGCTGCCGCACGCGATCGTCGTGTCGGCGGACCGCGCGGCGGAGGAGGACGCGGCCCCGGACGGCCCGGCGCCGGAGGCCGCCGAGGCCGACCGGCCCGCGGCCGTGCCGGAGCCCGCCGGACGGCACCGCGCGGAGGAGCCCGAACCGGCGCCCCGCCCCGGACGGCACAGCGCGCCCGCCCGGGCCCGCTCGGTTATGGCGTCGATGCAGAGCGGCTGGCAGCGCGGGCGCGCCGAGCCGCTGCCGCCGGACCCGGCGGCGGAACCGACCGAGGAGGAAGGGGAGCGATGACCGCGGCACCGATCACCGAAGGGGAGGTGCTCCGGCTCCTCGACGGCATGGTGCGCCGTGCGGCGCCGCTGCGCGGCGCGGTCCTGCTGTCCAACGACGGGCTGGTCGTGGGGGCGTCCTCCGGGCTCGGCCGGGAGGAGTCCGAGCACCTCGCCGCGCTGGTCTCGGGCGTGCAGGGGCTCGCCCGCGGCGCGTGCCGCCGGTTCGCGGGCGGCGAGCTGCTGCAGAGCGTCATCGAGCTGGACACGATGCTGGTGTTCATGAACCCCGCCGGCGACCGGGCGTCCCTGGTCGCGATGGGGCCGCCGGACGTCGACGCCGGCGCGGTCGCGTACGAGATGACCGAGCTGGCCGAGCGGTTCGCCGAGCGCCCGCCGGTCCTGCCCCGGCTGTCGGTGCCGGGCCCGGGGTGAGCCGGGGTGAGCGATGACCGGTGGCTCGACGGCGACGCGGGACCCGTCGTCCGCCCCTACACCCTGACGCGCGGGCGGACCCGGCTCCGGGACGACACCCTCGACCTGATCTCCGTCCTGGAGGCCACCGGCGTGCCGGTCCCGGCGCGGTCGCGGCTGGCCCCGGAGCACCGGCGGCTGCTGGAGATCTGCCGGCGGTCGATCACCTTCGCCGACCTGACGTCGGAGATCGACCTGCCCGTCGGCGTCGTGCGCGTCCTGGTCGACGACCTGCGTGATGAGAATCTGCTCAGGGTGCTGAAGCCGACCCCGGCCGGCGACGTCCCGGATGAGCTCGTACTAAGGAAGCTGCTGAATGGTCTCCGTGCACTCTGACACCGAGCTCTCCGGCCGGGACGCGCCGGCCGCCGGCCGGCCGATCGCCGCGAAGATCCTCGTCGCGGGCGGCTTCGGGGTCGGCAAGACCACGATGGTCGGCTCGATCAGCGAGATCCGCCCGCTGCGCACCGAGGAGATGCTCACCGACCGCGGCGCGGGCGTCGACGACACCACCGGCGTGAGCGGCAAGACCAGCACGACCGTCGCCATGGACTTCGGCCGGATCACCATGCAGGACGACCTGGTGCTGTACCTGTTCGGCACGCCGGGGCAGGAGCGGTTCTGGTTCATGTGGGACGAGCTGGCGCTCGGCGCGATCGGCGCGGTGGTGCTGGCCGACGTGCGCCGCCTCGCCGACTGCTTCGCCGCCGTCGACTACTTCGAGGACCGCGGCACCCCGTTCATGGTCGCGGTGAACTGCTTCGAGGGCGCCGAGCGCAAAGACCCCCGGGACGTGCGGATCGCGCTCGACCTGGAGGAGCACGTCCCGCTGCTGCTGTGCGACGTCCGCAGCCGGGACTCCGCCAGGGACGTGCTGATCACGATGATCGAGCACGTGCTCACCACGACCACGGGCGCGCGGTCCTGAGCGCGCCGCCGGCGCCGTCCCCCACGTGGCGGGCCGTTCCCCCAACCCCTTCCCCTAGGAGCTGACAGTGCCTACGAAGCTCGCCGGCAAGTCCGTCCTCGTCACCGGTGCCGCGCAGGGCATCGGCGCCGCGACCGCGCGGCTGCTCGCCGAGCGCGGCGCCCGCGTCGTGGTCGCCGACATCAACGAGGACGGCGGGCGGGAGACCGCGGCCGCGATCGCGAAGGACGGCGGCGAGGCGCTGTTCGTGCGCGCCGACATCACGTCGGGCGCCGACATGGAGGCCGCGGTCCGCGCGGCGGTGGACGCCTACGGGCGGCTCGACTGCGCGGTCAACAACGCGGGCGTCGAGGAGCAGGGCGCGGCGCTGCACGAGATCACCGAGGACGCCTGGGACCGGCTGGTCGCGGTGAACCTCAAGGGCGTCTGGCTGTCGATGAAGTACGAGATCCGGCAGATGCTCGCGCAGGGCGGCGGCACGATCGCGAACATGGCGTCGGTCGCGGGGCTGGTGGGCCTGCCGCTCGGCATCTCCGACTACTCGGCGACCAAGGGCGGCGTCGTGGCGATGACGCGCACCGCCGCCATCGAGTACGTCCGGCAGGGCATCCGGGTCAACGCGGTCTGCCCGGGCGTCGTCCGCACCCCGCTGCTCGACCAGGCGATCCAGGGCGGCATGTTCACCCCGGAGGAGGCCGCCGCGCTGCACCCGACCGGCGTCCTGATCGACCCGGAGGACGTCGCCGAGACGTTCGCGTTCCTGTGCTCGGACGCGTCCCGGCACATCACGGGCCAGTCCATCGCCGTCGACTGCGGCATGTCGGCCGGCTGACCGCCCCGGCCGCCGGACCCGGCCGCCGGACCCGGCCGCCGGACCCGGCCGCCGGACCCGGCCGCCGGGCCCGGCCGCCGGGCCCGGCGGCCGGGCCCGCGCGCGGCGCGGCCCGGCGGCGGTCCCGCCCGCGGCGGCTACGCCGACCGCAGGGCGAGCGGGGTCCCGCCCGCGACGTGCCGCAGCTTCGCGGGGTTCCGGACGTAGTACAGGCCCGCGACGCGGCCGTCCTCGACCCGCACCGCCATGACGCCGTCCAGCTCCCCGTCCAGCCGCACCAGCAGCGCCGGGCCCCCGTTGACCGTCGCCGGCTCGCAGGTGAGCGCGCCCTCCAGCCCGCCGCGGTAGAAGGCGATCAGCCGGTCGGCGCCCACGACCGGCTCCGGCGCGGCCTGCTTCACGCCGCCGCCGTCGCTCAGCAGGACGACGTCCGGCGCGAGCACGTCGAGCAGCTCCTGCGGGTCGCCGGTCTCCAGCGCCCGCCGGAACGACTCCACGGCCGCCCGGTTCTCCGCCGCGGACACCGCCCGGAGCGGGCGCCGCGCCGCGACGTGCCGGCGCGCCCGGTGCGCGATCTGCCGCACCGCCGCCGGGCTCTTGCCCACCGCCGCGGCGATCTCGCCGTAGCCGACGTCGAACACCTCGCGCAGCACGAACACCGCCCGCTCCGTCGGCGCGAGGCGCTCCAGGACGACCAGCATCGCCATCGACACGCTCTCCGCGAGCTCGACGTCGTCGGCGACGTCCGGCGCGGTGAGGACCGGCTCGGGCAGCCACTGCCCCACGTACGCCTCCCGGCGGCGCTTCAGCGCGCGCAGCCGGTTGAGCGCCTGCCGGGTGGTGATCCGCACCAGGTAGGCGCGCCGGTCCGCCACCCGCTCCGCGTCGACCCCGGCCCACCGCAGCCACGTCTCCTGCAGGACGTCCTCGGCGTCGGCGGCCGACCCGAGCATCCCGTACGCGACGGTGAACAGCAGGTTCCGGTGGGCGACGAACGTCTCCGTCGAACTCGCGTCCACGACCGCCCCCTTCAGCGGACCGCCGCGCCGGCGGCCGGCGGCCGACGCCGCGAAGCGTCCTTGACCGGCCAGGTGTGCGAACCGGGCGCGCGCGCCTCCTTCGCGAGCTGCTTGACCGGGCTGGCGCACGCGCTCTCCTTCAGTCTCGCGCCCAGCCGGCCGCCCACGTGGAACCACGTCGCGGTGTCGTCGCGGTGGGCGAGCTGGAACACCCCGGCGCGGCGGCCGAGGCTGACGCACATCGCGGCGATGCCCTTGCCGAACTCCTTTGGGGCCTCGCCCGCGATCCGGGCGAGCACCGTGTCGGCGGCGTGCGAGCCCAGCGGCAGCGCCGCCTGGCAGCTCATCCGCAGCGGCGCGCCCGACGGCGCCGCGGCGTCCCCGGCCGCGACGATGCGCACGTCGTCCACGCTGGTCAGCGTCTCGTCGGTGGCGAGGCGGCCCGCGGCGTCGGTGGTCAGCCCGCTGCGCGCGGCCAGGTCCGGCACGGCGAACCCGGCCGCCCACACCGGCACCGCGCCCGGCAGCTCCCGCCCGTCCGAGAGCCGCACAACGCCCCGGTCCACCGACGTCGCCACCGCCTCCTCCAGTACCGTCACGCCCAGCTTCGCCAGCTCCCGGGCCACCGCGCGCCGCCCCCGCGGATGCAGGTACGGGCCGAGCCGGCCGCCGCAGACGAGCGTCACGTCCCGTCCCGTCTCCGCCAGTTCGGCGGCCGTCTCGATGCCGAGCGGCCCGCCGCCCACGACCGTCGCCGAGTCCGCGCCGGCGACCGCGTCCCGCAGCCGTCCCGCCTCCTCCAGGCTCGCGACCGGGTACGCGAACCCGGCCGCGCCGGGCACGCCCGGGGCCGCGCCGCTGCCGACCGCGTAGACGAGGTAGTCGTACTCCAGGACGGCGCCGTCCGCCAGCACCACGCGGCACCGGTCCGCGTCGATCGCCGCCGCGGTGCCGACCACCAGCCGGACGCCGTCCGCGAGGACGTCCCCGAAGTCGGCCACCGCGTCGCCGGTCCCGGCCGCGAGCCGGTGCAGCCGGACCCGCTCGACGAACCGCGGGCGCGGATTGACCAGCGTCACGTCCGCCCGCTGCGTCAACCGGTCGGCGGCCATGACTCCCGCGTACCCGCCGCCGATCACGACCACGTGCATGATGTCTCCCTCCGTCGCGCTCACCCTCTAGACACCGCCCGGCCCGCGCCCGTGACATCCGGGCGCCGGACCGGCGGTGCTTGCACCGCCCGGCACCGGGTACGGAGGGACGATGTTCCTGGTCACGGGCGCGGGCGGATACATCGGCGGGCGGCTGGTGCCCGAACTGCTGCGCGCCGGACGCCCGGTGCGGTGCATGGCCCGGTCGGCGCGGCGGCTCCGCGACCACCCGTGGGCCGCCGACGTGGAGATCGCCGAGGCCGACGCGACCGACCCCGAGTCGACGCGCCGCGCCCTGGCCGGGGTGGACGTCGCCTACTACCTCATCCACGCGCTCGGCCACGGGAAGTTCGCCGACACCGACCGCCGGGCCGCGCGCACGTTCGCCGCCGCGGCCCGCGACGCGGGCGTCCGCCGGCTCGTCTACCTGGGCGGCATGGAACCCGCCGAGGACCCGTCGCCGCACCTGCGGTCCCGCGCCGAGGTGGGCCGCATCCTGCTGGACGCGGGCGTTCCCGCCGTCTGGCTGCGCGCCGCGGTGATCATCGGGTCGGGGTCGGCGTCGTTCGAGATGCTCCGCTACCTGACCGAGCGGCTGCCGGTGATGACCACCCCGCGCTGGGTGCACTCCCGGATCCAGCCGATCGCGATCCGGGACGTCCTGCACTACCTCGTCGCCGCCGCCGACCTGCCCGCCGACGTGAGCCGCGGCTTCGACATCGGCGGCCCGGACGTGCTCACCTACGCCGGGATGATGCGCCGCTACGCGGCCGTCGCCGGGCTGCGGCCGCGGCTGATCGTCCCGGTCCCGGTGCTGAGCCCGCGGCTGTCGAGCCTGTGGGTCGGCGCGATCACGCCCGTGCCCGGGGGCCTCGCGCGCCCGCTGGTGGAGTCGCTGCGCAACGAGGTGGTCTGCCGCGAGCACGACATCGACCGGTACGTCCCGCCCCCGCCGGACGGCCCGACCGGCTTCGACCGCGCGGTGGCGCTCGCGCTGCGCCGCGTCCGGGACGCCGACGTCGCCACCCGCTGGTCGTCGGCGAGCGTCCCCGGCGCCCCCAGCGACCCGCTGCCCACCGACCCCGACTGGGCCGGGGGCAGCCTGTACACCGACGAGCGGGCGTGCGAGGCGGACGTCCCGGCCGAGCGGCTGTGGACGGTCGTCGAGGGGATCGGCGGCGAGCGCGGCTGGTACTCGTTCCCGGCCGCCTGGCGCGTCCGGGGCCTGCTGGACCGGCTGGTCGGCGGGGTGGGCCTGCGGCGCGGCCGCCGCGACCCGCACCGGCTGCGGATCGGCGAGACCGTCGACTTCTGGCGCGTCGAGGAGATCGAGCCCCGCCGGCTGCTGCGGCTGCGCGCGGAGATGCGGCTGCCCGGCCTCGCCTGGCTGGAACTGGGCGTCGAGGAGCGCGACGGCCGCACCCGCTACACGCAGCGCGCCCTCTTCCACCCGCGCGGGCTGGCCGGCCACCTCTACTGGTGGGCCTTCAAGCCGTTCCACGACCGCGTGTTCGGCGGCATGTGCCGGGGCGTCGTCCGGGCCGCCGAGGAACCCGCCCGCGAGGGCGCGCGGGCGGGGTGAGCGCGGGCCTCAGTGGCTCCCGGCGAGTTCGCCGGACAGCGTGCCGTGCATCTCGGCGCTCGGCTCGTTCAGGCCGACGATCTCGACGGTCTTCCCGCGCTGCCCGTACTTGGCGGTGACGGCGTCGAGGGCCGCGACGGTCGAGGCGTCCCAGATGTGCGCGTCGGTGAGGTCGATGGTGACGTGCCCGGGGTCGCCCGCGTAGTCGAACCGGTGGACGAGGTCGTTGCTGGAGGCGAAGAACAGCTCGCCGGTGACCGCGTACACGACCCGCTCGCCGTCGGGGTCGGTGACGGACGAGAAGTCGACCAGGCGCGCCACCCGGCGGGCGAAGACCACCATCGCGGTGACCGTGCCGACGACGACGCCGATCGCCAGGTTGTGGGTGGCGACGACGACCGCGACGGTGACCGCCATGACGAGGGTCTCACCGAGCGGCATCCGCCTGAGCGTGGCGGGCCGGACCGAGTGCCAGTCGAACGTGCCGACCGACACCAGCACCATGACGGCGACGAGCGCGGCCATCGGGATGTCGGACACGACCGGCCCGAACACGATGCACAGCACCATCAGGAACGCCCCCGCCAGGAAGGTCGAGAGCCGGGTGCGGGCCCCGTTCTTCACGTTGATCATCGTCTGGCCGATCATCGCGCAGCCGCCCATGCCGCCGAAGAACCCGGTGACGATGTTGGCGACGCCCTGCCCGATCGACTCCCGCGTCTTGTTCGAGCGGGTGTCGGTGATGTCGTCCACGAGCTTGGCGGTCATCAGCGACTCCATCAGCCCGACGAACGCGAACGCGAGCGCGTAGGGGGCGATGAGCGCGAGGGTGTCGAACGTGAACGGGACGTCCGGGAGGCCGAGGGCCGGCAGCGACGACGGCAGCTCGCCCTTGTCGCCGACGGTCGGGACGGCGATCCCGGCGGCGACCGTGATCACCGTCAGGATGACGATCGACACCAGCGGCGCGGGGATTGCCTTGGTGACGCGGGGGAACAGCACCATCAGCGCGAGCCCCCCGGCGGCCAGCGGGTAGACGGGCCACGGGACGTCCCGCAGCTCGGGGACCTGCGCGAGGAAGATCAGGATGGCGAGCGCGTTGACGAACCCGACCATCACCGACCGGGGGACGAACCGCATCAGCCGCGCCACGCCGAGCGCGCCGAGGACGATCTGGAAGATCCCGCCGAGGATGACCGCGGCGACCAGGTACCCGAGACCGTGGTTGATCGACAGCGGCGCCACGACGAGGGCGATCGCGCCGGTCGCGGCGGAGATCATCGCGGGCCGGCCGCCGACGACCGCGATGGTGACGGCCATGGTGAACGACGCGAACAGCCCGATCCGGGGATCGACCCCGGCGATGATCGAGAACGAGATCGCCTCGGGGATCAGCGCCAGCGCCACCACCAGCCCCGACAGCACCTCGGTGCGGACCAGCGCCGCGGTGATCGGCCGGCTCGGTTTCATGCGGCTCGCCAGGACGGCAGGCAGGGACAAGGCACTCCAGACACGGGATCGCGCGCGCACCCCGCACGGGCGCGCGGCGGAAAGGGGAACGGATGAGCGGACCGGACGGCCCCGGCCTCGTCGCCGGGAGCGGCACCGGAAGATCGTCCGCCGGGCGCGCGGAACCGCCCCGCGCGCATCCCTACTCTAACGTGACAGAAGAGTCGTTCGACCGCCGGGCGCGACCATGATCACAGCGCCTAGGCTCGGTGGCGCACCCCCCGGCCCGTCCCCGACCGGTCCGAGACACCGACAGGAGCACCAGGTGACAGCGCGCCTCGGCTCGCCGAACGAGCGTGACGGCCTCGACACCGCCCGCGGGCACGGGCCGGAACCGGTGGCCGGGGAGGGCGGGCGGCTGCGGCTGACGAGCCCGGACGGCCTGGCCGTCCAGGTCAGTCCGGCAGGCCCGCGGCGAGCATCGGGATCAGGGTGAGGTCCGGCTTGTCGCGCTCGATGGCGCGAATGCGCCACTTGTCGGGGAACACGGCGACGAGCGCGCCGTCCAGGTCGCGGGTGAACACCTCCACGCCGCGCTGGGCCGCCAGGGCGGGCGCCGACTCCTTGTCGGTGAGGCGCGCGGTGGTGTAGTCGAGGCGCGTCAGGTTGACGGGGGCGCCGAACTCGTCGGCCATGCGGGCGGTGACGACCTCGAACTGCAGCGGCCCGACCGCCGCCAGCACCGGCGCGCCGTCCCCGCGCAGGTCGCTGCGCAGGACCTGCACGACGCCCTCGTTGTCGAGCTGGTCGATGCCGCGGCGGAACTGCTTGGCGCGGCCGTTGTCGTCGACGCGCGCGACCATGAAGTGCTCGGGCGCGAACGCCGGGATCGGCGGGAACACCACCGGCCCCTTGGCGTAGAGGGTGTCGCCGACCTTGACGCCCGCGGCGTTCGGCAGCCCGATCACGTCGCCGGGGTAGGCGGCGTCGACGGTGGAGCGGTCGCGGCCGAACACGGTCTGCGCGTGCTTGGTGGTCAGCGGGCGCCCGGTGGCGGCGTGCGTGAGCGTCATGCCGCGCTCGAACCGGCCCGAGCACACCCGGACGAACGCGAGCCGGTCGCGGTGCGCGCGGTCCATGCCCGCCTGCACCTTGAACACCTGCCCCGCGAACGGCGCCTCGACCGGACGGTCGACGCCCCGTTCGTCCGCCCGCGGGCCCGGCGCGGGCGCGAGCCGGCGCACGGTGTCCAGCAGGGCCTCGACGCCGAAGTTGGGCAGCGCGGCGCCGAACAGCACGGGCGTGCACGTCCCGGCGGCGAACGCGTCCATGTCGAGGGTCGCGCCGATCTCGTCGAGCAGCGCGAGCTCCTCGGCCGCGGTCGTCCAGGCGTCGCCCTCCTCCGCGGCGGCCCGGTCGGCGGGGACGGGCTCGGCGACCGCGCGGGTCGCGCCGCCGGGCGTCCGCCGGAACCGCACGTAGGACCCGGCGTCCCGGTCGATGAGCCCGCGGAAGTCGCCCGCGACCCCGACGGGCCAGTTCAGCGGCGCCGGCCGCAGCCCGATCCGCTGCTCGACCTCGTCGAGCAGCTCCAGGGGCTCGCGGCCCGGACGGTCCCACTTGTTCACGAACGTGATCACCGGGATCTTCCGGTGGCGGCAGACGTCGAACAGCTTCAGCGTCTGCGCCTCCAGGCCCTTCGCCGAGTCCAGCAGCATGATCGCGCCGTCGACCGCGGCCAGCACCCGGTAGGTGTCCTCGGAGAAGTCCGCGTGCCCCGGGGTGTCCAGCAGGTTCAGCAGCGCCCCGCCGTACTCGAACCGCAGCACCGACGAGGTGATCGAGATGCCCCGCGAGCGCTCCATGTCCATCCAGTCGGAGGTCACGCCCCGCCGTCCGGCCTTGCCGTGCACCGCCCCCGCCCGCTCGATCGCCGCCGCGTGCAGCGCGAGCGCCTCGGTGAGCGTCGACTTGCCCGCGTCCGGGTGGCTGATCACCGCGAACGTCCGGCGCCGCGCCGCCTCCGCGCGGACCTCGCCGCTCACCGCGGCCCCCCGTGGAGCACCATCGTCCCTCCGTCCGATCGAACGCTACCCTTACGTTAGGGCACATTCCGCGCGCTTCCGCCGGACCGGAGTACCCGGCGGATGATGGCAAGCTGGACGCACGTCATGGATCACCCGTCCCCGGTGTGACCGTCCGGTGACGCGAGGAGGAACCCGATGGACGGCAGGCACATGCAGATCGGCGAGGTCGCCGACCGGACCGGCCTGAGCCTGCGCACCATCCGCCACTACGAGGACGTCGGCCTCGCCCTCCCCACCGCGCGCTCGCAGGGCGGCTTCCGCCTCTACACCGACGACGACGTCGCCCGCCTCCTCGTCATCAAGCGGATGAAGCCCCTCGACTTCACCCTGGAGGAGATGCGCGACCTCCTCGCCATCCTCGACGAGCTCCAGTCCGCCGGCGACGCCGCCCGCGCCGACCTCGCCAAGCGCCTCGCCGTCTACCGCGCGCTCGTCGAGGAACGCTGCGCGAAGATCCGCACCCGCCTGGCCGACGCCGAGCAGTTCTCCGCCGAACTGTCCGCCGAGCTGCGCAGGCACCGGCCGTAGCGGCGGTCACGGCCGGGCGACCCCGATCGGGTTCGGCACCGGCACCGCCGCGCGGTCGATGAGCGTGCGGCTCAGCGCGGTGAGCGTCCGGACCGTCCACGCCGGGTCGTCCAGGGCGCGCAGGCCCGCGCCGGACAGCCGGTCGGTGGCCTCCTCGATCCGGGCGCGCAGCGCGGCGCCGTCCGCGGTGAGCCGCTCGGCGGACTCCAGCACGCCCCGCTCCACCAGGGCGCGTTCCGCCGCGGCCCACTCGCCGTCCGTCCAGCCGCGGTTGCCCTGGATCGCCGCACGCGACACCCGTCCGGTGGCGACGTGGGTGATCGATGCCTGCAGGCCGGTGAGCCCGTGCGCGGTCGCCGCCGCCACGTGCCCGTCCCCGCGGTGCTCGCGCAGGACGGTCGCGGCGAGCCACAGCCGGGCCAGTGGTGACCGGGGCCGCTCGACGGACGCCCACGCCCCGGCCAGCGCCCGCCCGTCGAACGGCAGCGCGTCGACGGCCCGGTCGAGCCCGTCCGCGACCCGCCGCAGATCGGCGAGCGACCCCTCCGGGGCCAGCTCCGCGAGGACCGCCTCGGCGGCCTCCAGCCGCGCCCCGACGGCCGCCTCCGGCTCGATGCGCGTCCAGATCTTGGGGATCGCCTTGGCGACCATGGGGAGCGAGAAGCCGAAGAACAGCGCCGCGACCGCCTCCGGCGGCGTCCGCCCCAGCGGCGCGGCCCGTCCCGCGAAGTAGCCGTTCCAAAACCCGGTCAGCCCGGTCCCGGCCATGGCCGAGGCGAACCGCGGATGGAAGTAGCAGACGGCGTGAACCGGTTCGTACGCGCGCCAGAACCGTCGCTCGGCGCTGCCTGCGGTGTCTTCGTGCACCCCCTCAATCTGGCGCATCCCGCCGGAGGGCGACAATGCCTGATGAGGGGTGAGACATGGCCATCAGCGCGATCGGCAGGCGCGCCTGGCGCGACCTGGACGGCGACCCTTCGGCGCTCGACCTGATCGAGGCCCCCGAACCGGCGGTGGTCCTGCCCTCGGCGCTGGACGTCGCCGCGCTCGTCACCGACGGTGTGGCGCTGACGGCGCTGGCCGTCCACCTCGCGTCCGCCGGACGGACCGGCCGTCCTCCCGCGCCCGTGCACCTGCGTGGCGACCGCATCACCACCTCGGTCAGCAGCGAACGCCACTTCCGTCTCAACGCGGACGAACCGGACGTGTGGGCGCCGCTGTCGGGCTTCTGGCGCACCGCGGACGGCTGGGTGCGCACCCACGCGAACTACCCCCATCACGAGCACCGCCTCCGCCGCCTCGTGGGCATCGGGCCCGACGCGTCACCAGAAACGTTCGCGCGGGCGCTGACCAGGTGGAACGCCCTCGACCTCGAAGAACGCGCGGCCACCGCGGGAGCCGTCGTCGCGGCCGTCCGCGACGAGGCCGCCTGGCGCCGTCACCCCCGAGCCCGGGCCGACGCCCCGCTGATCCCCGCGACGTGGACGGACGGCGCCGCGCCGCGGGCCTGGTCGGGCACCGGCCGTCCCCTCGCCGGCGTCCGGGTCTTGGACCTGACGCGGGTGATCGCCGGACCGGTGGCCACGCGCGACCTCGCCTTCGCCGGCGCGGACGTCCTGCGGATCGACTCCCCGCGGCACCCGGAGATCGGCTGGCAGCACCTCGACACCGGGCAGGGCAAACGCTCGGCGACGCTCGACCTGGACGTCCCGGAAGACCGGGCGCTGCTCGACGGCCTCCTCCGGCGGGCCGACGCGGTCGTCACCGGGTACCGGCCCGGATCGCTGGACCGCCGCGGCCTGTCCCCGGCCGAGCTGACCGGACGCTTCCCCGGCCTGGTCGTCGGGACGGTCAGCGCGTGGGGCACCGCCGGACCGTGGGCGGGCCGGCGCGGCTTCGACAGCATCGTGCAGGCCGCCACCGGCATCGCCCTCCTCGAAGGACCGGGCGGCGGGACGCCCGCGTCGCTGCCCGCCCAGGTCCTCGACCACACCGCGGGCCACCTGCTCGCCGCCGCCGTGGTCCGCTGCCTGGGCGACCAGCGGCGGCGCGGGGGCTCGTGGCACGTCTCGATCGCCCTGGCGCGCGTGGCCGCCGAACTTCTCGCCGCCCCGCGTCCCGATCGGGCCGCCGCCGGCGGGCCCGCGCCCGCGACCGTCCAGACGTACCGCACCCCGGCGGGCGCGCTGACCTGCGCGGCCCCCGTTCTGACCTATGCGGGCGCTCCGGCCCGCTACCCGGATGCGGGACGCCCGTGGGGAGCGGACCGTCCGGGGTGGCTTGGCGGGTAGGGCGGGTTCCATGCCGTATCGGTTATCGATGCAGGTATTGGACGCGCGGCGGTCCCTGCGGGGAGGCTCGGTGACGCAGGCGGGCAGCGGGCCCGCCGGGACTTCGGGAGGGTGTCATGCCTGTTTTCGTGCTCACGTACCAGGTGTCCGACGAGGGGGTCGCCGAGGTCGCCGAGGCGGTCGGGAAGGCGTTCGCCGCCGTGAACGCGCAGCGGCCGGAGGGCGTCCGGTACGCCTACCTCCGCCGCGCCGGCAGCAGCGAGTTCGTCGCGCTGCTGGAGCTCGCCGAAGGGGTGGAGAACCCCCTGCCCGGCATCGCCGAAGCGCGCGAGCTGCAGGCGGCCGTGACCAAGTGGGCCGCGGGGCCCGCGCCGGCGCCCCGGCCGTTCGAGGTGCTCGGCGATTACGGGATGTTCGGCTGAACGAGGGGCGGGCGGCGGCCGCGGGGGCGGTGCTGCCTGCGACAATAGAGATATGTCCGGTGTGGGCGCGGAACTGGGGATGGGGCGGCGCGAGGCGGGCACGCGGGTGCGGCGGGCCGCGCCGCTGCCGAAGGGGGCCGCGGCGCCCTTCGTGATCGTCACGGAGTCGCAGGTGCCGGGCGCGCCCACCGAGTGGCGGCCGCACGCGCATCCCGCGCACGAACTGGTGTGGGTGCGCCGCGGGGCGGTGACCGCTCGGGTCGGCGACCGCGTCTTCACCGTGTCCGAAGGCTGCGGCCTGTGGATGCCCGCGGGGGAGGTGCACGCCGGCCGGCTGACGGCGAAGGCCGAACTGCGCACCGCCTTCTTCGCCCCCGACCGGACGCCGGTGGCCTTCGCGGGGCCCACGGCCGTCGCGGTGACGCCGCTGCTGGAGTCGCTGCTGGCGCACCTGGCCCGCCCGGACATCGACGCCGGGGCGCGGGCGCGGGCGGAGGCGGTCGTGTTCGACGTGCTGGAGCCGGCGCGGCGGCCGCTCGCGCTGGGCATGCCCGGCGACGCGCGCGGACGTGGTCGCCGAGGCCCTGCTGCGGGATCCCGCCGACGACCGCTCGCTGGAGGAGTGGGCCCGCGACCTGGACGTCAGCCCCCGGACGATCAGCCGCGCCTTCCGCGCCGCCACCGGGCTGTCGTTCGCGCAGTGGCGGCGGTCGCTGCGCATCCACCGGGCGCTCGCGCTGCTCGGCGAGGGCTGCGAGGTGCAGGACGTCGCCGAGCGCCTCGGCTACGCGCAGACCAGCACGTTCATCGACGCGTTCCGCCGCGTCATGGGAACCACTCCGGGGGCGTACGTCGGCGCGTCCCGGGACCTTCGCTGACCGAAATTCCGTATCCGTTGTCCGAAAGTCCGGATTGTGGCGGTCGCGGGGCCGAATCTATCCTGAGTGAGTGAAGGCTAACCTAACTTCCCTCCCGGGCTGCGGGGCGCCGTGACGCGGCGGCACACCCTGCGCGGGGACGGACTGGTCCTGCGCTACGGCAGGTCCACGGTCGTCCACGGCGCCTCGCTGACGCTGGAGGCCGGGCGCGTGACCGCCCTGGTGGGCCCGAACGGCAGCGGCAAGTCGACCCTCCTGCGCTCGCTCGCCCGGCTGCACCGCATCGACGGCGGCCGCGCGGTGCTGGACGGCGGCGACGGCCGCCCGGAACGCCCGATCTCCCTGCTCGGCGCGCGCCGCTTCGCGCGCGAGGTCACGCTGTTCGCGCAGTCCAGGCCCACCCCGGACGGCCTGGCGGTCGGCGACGTCGTGGCGTTCGGCCGCCACCCGTACCGGCGCGGCTTCGGCGGGCTCTCCGCCGAGGACCGGCGCGCGATCGAGCACGCGATGAGCGCCACCGGGGTGCGGGACATGGCCGACCGGGCGGCGGGGGAGCTCTCCGGCGGAGAGATGCAGCGCGTCTGGCTCGCCGCCTGCCTCGCCCAGGACACCGGGGTGGTCCTGCTCGACGAGCCCACCAACCACCTGGACCTCCGCTACCAGGTCGAGACCCTCGACCTGATCCGCGACCTCGCCGAGAACCACGGGGTCGCCGTCGGCGTCGTCCTGCACGACCTCGACCACGCGGCGCGCGTCGCGGACACCCTGCTGCTGATGAGCGCCGGCCGCGTCCACGCCGCGGGCCGCCCGGCCGACGTCCTCACCACCGGCAACCTCAGCGACGTCTACGGCATCCGGGTCGAGGTCACCGAGGACCCCCGGACCGGACGGCTCCGCATCGACCCCGTCGGCCGGCACGCCTCCCGCGCCAGGCCCGCCCCGGACCGTCCCGACACGGAAGAACAGAGAAGAGAGAACCGCGCATGACCAGTCTTCGCCGTCTCGCGACCGCAGCCTGCGTCGCCGCCGCCCTCGCCACGGCGGGATGCGGCACGACCAGCGTCGAGGAGGCCGGGTCCGGCGTCGCCGCGCCGAAGTCGCAGAGCTGCGCCGACGACACCACGGCCACGGCGTCGGGCCCGGTGGCGCTGACCGACGGCGTCGGCCGGGAGGTGCGGCTCGACAAGCCCGCCGAGCGCATCGCGGTGCTGGAGTGGCAGCAGGTCGAGGACGCCCTCACCCTGTGCGTCACCCCCGCGGCCGTGGCGGACCCGGACGGCTACGGCACGTGGGTCAGCGCCGAGAAGCTGCCCGAGGGCGTCGCCGACATCGGCAGCCGCGAGGAGCCCGACCTCGACGCCCTCTACGCGGCGAACCCCGACCTCATCGTCGTCGAGGCGTTCAGCGCCGACGAGGAGATCATCGAGCGGCTGGAGAAGCGGGACGTGCCCGTCCTCGTCACCCTCGGGGCCGACCCGAAGGACCCCATCGGCAACATGCGGCGCGTCTTCCAGATGATCGGCCAGGCGACCGGGCGCACCGAGCGCGCCGACCAGGTGATCAAGGAGTTCGACGCCCACCTCGCGGAGGCCAAGAAGAAGGTGTCCGCGGTCGACCTGCCGACGAAGGACTTCCTGTACTTCGACGGCTGGCTCCAGGGCGGCAACCTCACCATCCGGCCCTACGGCGAGGGCGCGCTGTTCACCTCCCTCGGCGCGGAGCTCGGCATGACCCCCGTCTGGACGGACGAGATCAACGAGGCGTACGGCGACGGCGGCGTCAACGCCTCCTACGGGCTCGCGCAGACCGACGTCGAGGGACTGACCGCCGTCGGCGAGGCCAACCTCTTCTACGCCAACGACGAGGGCGTCGGGGGCTACGTGAAGGAACTGGAGAAGAACCCGATCTGGAAGTCCCTCCCGGCCGTCGAGGAAGGGCGGGCGCACGCCTTCCCGCCGCGGATCTGGGGAGCGGGCGGCCCGCGCTCGACCGCGCAGGCCGTCGACGCCTTCGTCGGCGCCGTCGCCGGGGAATGAGTGGAGCACTCCCGGCGCCGTCCCGGCGCGCGCCGCTGCCGCGCATCGGCGCGCGCGGCGGCGCCGCCGGGGCGTCCGCCCTCGCGGTCCTGCTCGCCGCGGTCGTCGCGGTGGGCCTGTGGCACCTCGGCCAGGGCACCTCCGGCGTGGGCTGGGGCGACCTGGCCCGCTACGCGCTCGGCGCCCGCGAGGACGTCGACGGCGTGCCGGTCGGCGACGTGCTGACCGGGTCCCGGCTGCCGCGGCTGCTCGCGGGCGCCGCCGTCGGCTTCGCCCTCGGCGTCGCCGGGGCGCTGCTGCAGTCGGTCACCCGCAACGCGCTCACCTCCCCCGACACCCTCGCGGTCACGGCGGGCGCCCACTTCGCGCTGACCTTCGTCGCCGCGTTCGGACTCGCCGTCCCGCTGTGGGCGTCCGGGCTGGCCGCCTTCGCCGGCGGGCTCCTCGCCGCCGCGCTCGTCCTCGGCATGGCGGGCAGCGCGGGCGGGACGGCCACGACGCGGCTCGTCCTGGCCGGCTCGGCGACGGCGCTGGCCCTGGACGCCGGGACCGCGATGCTGCTGATCCTGTTCAAGGAGAACACCAGCGGCCTGTTCGCCTGGGGCAGCGGCTCCCTCGCCCAGCTCGACATCGACGCGTCGCTGCGCGCGATGCCGCTCATCGCCGCCGTCCTCGCCGCGGCCCTGCTGCTGAGCCGCCGCCTGGACGTCCTGGGGCTGGGCGACGACACCGCCGCGTCGCTCGGCGTGCCCGTGCGCTCCACCCGGACCGTCGCGGTGCTGCTCGCGGTGCTCCTCACCGGGGCGGCGGTGACGCTCGCCGGCCCGATCGCCTTCATCGGCCTGGGCGCCCCCGTGCTGGCGCGCCTGCTCTCCGCGCGGATCCCGGCGCTGCGGCGGCACCTCCTCCTGGTGACCGCCGCCGGGCTCCTCGGCGCGCTCCTCGTCCTGTTCGCCGACGCCGCGCTGCGCGCCCTGCTCGGCGCGGAGGGCGCCGCGTCGATCCCCACCGGGGTGCCGACGGCCCTGCTCGGCGGCGTCCTCATCGTCGTCCTCGCCCTGCGCCTGCGCGACGCGGGCCCGGTCCGCCGGCCGCCGGGCGCGCGGACCGGGCCCCGCACCCGGCGGCGCTTCGTCGCCGTCCTGCTCGCGGCGGCGGTCCTGCTCGCCGCGGCGGCCCTCGCCGGCCTGCTCGCCGGCAGCCTCTGGCTGCGCACGGGCGACCTCGCCCTGTGGCTCCGGGGAGCCGCCCCCGACCTGGTCGGCCGCGCCCTCGACGAGCGCGCCCCCCGCGTGGCCGCCGCCGTGCTCGCCGGCGCCGCGCTGGCCCTCGCCGGAAGCATCGTCCAGAGCACCGTGCGCAACCCGCTCGCCGAACCCGGGCTGCTGGGCATCACCGCCGGCGCCGGGCTGGGCGCGGTGATCGTGGTGACCGGGAACCCGGCCGGCGGGCTCGCGTCCCTCATCACCATGGCGGTCCTGTCGGGCCTGGCCACGTTCGCGCTGATCTCCGCGCTCGCCTGGAAGGGCGGGCTGCGCCCGGACCGGGTCGTCCTGATCGGCATCGGCACCGGATACAGCCTCACCGCCCTCACGACGTTCCTGCTCCTGCGCGCCGACCCGTGGCAGACCCCGCGCATCTTCACCTGGCTGTCCGGCACCACCTACGGGCGCACCTTCCCGGAGGTCGCGCCGGCGGCCGCGGCCCTCGCCGTCGCGGCGCCGCTGGCGATCGGCCTGGCCCGCCACCTCGACCTGCTCGCCGTCGACGAGGACACCCCCCGCATCCTCGGCATGCCGGTCGGGCGGACGCGGCTGGCGCTGTTCACGATCGCCGCCGTCCTCGCCGCCGTCGGCGTGGTCGCGATCGGCGTCGTCGGGTTCGTCGGCCTGGTGGCCCCCCACCTCGCCCGCGCGCTGGTCGGCGCCCGCCACCGGCGCAGCATCCCGGTAGCGATGCTGCTCGGCGGCCTGCTGGTCTGCGCCGCCGACACCCTCGGCCGCACGCTCATCGCCCCCGACCAGCTGCCGGCCGGACTCATGGTCGCCCTGATCGGCGCCCCCTACCTCATCTGGCTGCTGCGCCGCTCCCGCGCATGACCGCGCCCCGGACCCCCTGGAGCACCGAATGCCCTCCGACGAACCCGCACCCGCCGTCGTCCCGTTCGACCCGGACGTCCCGCCGCGGCGCGCGCCCGACCGCTGGCGCACGGTCGACCGGTCGGCCTACGCGCCGCGGCTCGTGACCGCGGGCGCCGGGGCCGCGCTGGTGACGGCGCGCCCGCGGGCGGCGTACCTCAAGATCGTCGACGCCGTGGGCGACGTGCGCGCCGCCGTCGGGGCGGTCGTCGCGCACGCCCGGGACCGCGGGCTCGCGCAGGTCAAGTGGGAGGGCTGGACGGCGGACCCCGCGGACGCCGCGGCCCTCGGCTTCGTCCCGATGCAGTCCCCGTCCAGGACGGAGCCCCGCACCGGCTACGTGCGCTGGCTGGCCGGCGGTCCCGGCGGCGCCGTCGCCGAGCCGCCGTACTACCGGCAGTCGACGAACTTCACGTGCGGCGCCGTCACCGCCCTGATCGCCCAGGCGCAGGCGGGCGCGGTGCCCCCGCCGTCCCTCGACCGTCCGGCGGAGCTCACGCTGTGGCGCGCCGCGACGAACTTCCCCGCCTGCGAGCCCGTCGGCCTGGGCGTCGCCGTCCGCCGCGCCTGGCCGACGTCCCCGGTCACGGTGTTCCTCGACACCGACCGCCCGGTCCTCCTCGACTCCTACAAGGGGGACGAACGGGAATGGCGCGCCGTCCTCCAGCGCGCGTCCCGGACGGACGCGGCCGACGCGGGAGTCCCGCTCGACCCGCGCCGCCTGTCCCTGCCCGGCGTCCGCGCCCTGCTCGCGGACGGCGCCCGCGTCCTCCTGCTGCTCTCCCTGGAGGCGATGCAGGGGTTCGCCGTCCCCCACTGGGTCCTCTGCCACGCCGCGGTGCCGGGCGCCCTCGTCCTCGAGGACCCGTGGACCAACGACGCCGCCGGAGACACCTGGCTCGACGCCCACCTCCTCCCCGTGCCCGACCCGGCCCTGGACGCGATGTCGGTGATGGAGGACGGCCGCTACCGCGCCGCCGTGGCCATCGGCCCCCCGGACCGGCCCGGGGAGCGGCACGCCCGGTGACGTCCGCACCCGCCCCGCGGCGCTCGCGCGGTCAGCCGAGCTGCTCGGCCAGGCCGACGACGATCCCCTCGGGGCCGCGGACGAAGCAGAGCCGGTAGGCGTTCTCGTACCGCGCCACCTCCCCGACGAGTTCGGCGCCGTGCCCGCTCAGGCGGGCGACGACGTCGTCGAGGTCGTCGACGGCGAACATGATGCGCCGGATGCCCAACGTGTTCGAGGGCGCGTCCGGCGGCACGCCGGCGACCGCCGCCGGGGCGTGGAACCGCGTCAGCTCGACCCGCCCGTGGCCGTCGGGCGTCCGCAGCATGACGATGTCGGCGCGGACGCCGTCCAGTCCGACCACTCGGTCGACCGTGCTTCCCTCGAGGGGCGCCTTGCCCTCCACCTCCATGCCGAGTTCGGCGAAGAACTCGGTCACCGCCTCGAGGTCGTCGACGACGATGAGGACGTTGTCCATCCGCAGGAGCGCCATGGTGGTCCCTTCCTTCCGCGCGGCCGCCGCGGCTGTTTCTTCCCCACTACGCCGCGTTCAGGCCGGTTCCGGGTCCGCGCGGCCGCCTGCGGCCTGCGCCCGCAGCAGACCTTCGACCCCGTGCAGGAAGGTCTCGGAGACCAGGTCCGGGTCGAAGAGGCAGCCGGCGGCCATGGCGCCGTCAGCGGTGCCGTCTCCGTGCTCGCCGGCGGCTCGTTCATCGCCGGCGCCTCCGCCGACGCTCCGACGCTGACCAACGCGATCGGCTACGCCGTTCCCGGCGGCGTCTTCTTCCTGATCTCGGCCCTCCGCCTCGGCCGCGCCGAGCAGCGGACCTGACGGCGGCGCGGACGGCCCGACCGCCTTTGCTGAAAGTTCTTTGTGGAGAACGGGCCTCCGCGCGGAAGGGCTCCCCGTATCCCGCATCGTCGCGGCCGTCCCGGCCCGCGCGTTCTCAGGGAACTCACAAAAACGCTCCGGAAACGGTAAGGACCGGGTGGCAGCCTCGGCATGCGAATCACGGCGCCGCCGCTCCCGCACGGGCGGCGCCCTCCGTGACCAGGCGCCTTGAGACCCCGGGCCGCCCCGTCACGTTCCGAAACGATGTGATCTGGAGCCAATCCCTGTGGCGACTCTGCTGTACAAGGCGGGCCTGTTCTGCTTCCGCAGGCGCTGGTCGGTGACGGCGCTGTGGGCGGGCCTGCTCGTCCTGGTCGGTGTGCTGGCCGCCTGGAGCCCCGCCGCGCCCGCGAACGACTTCTCGATGCCGGGCACCGAAGCCCAACGCGCCTACGACCTGCTCGATCGGGAGTTCCCCGAGCTGAAGGCCGACGGCGCCACCGCGCGAGTGGTCTTCCACGCCCGGCACGGCAAGGTGACCGACGCCGCCGTCCGCCGCGCCGTCGCGGACACCGTCGCCGACCTCGGTACCGGGCCGAAGGTCGCCCGGGTCACCGACCCGTACCGCACCGGGGCCGTCAGCGAGGACGGCACGACGGCCTACGCCACGGTCTCGTACGAGGCGACCGGCGGCGAGCTGCCCGCGGACGCGCGCGACGCGCTGATGGACGCCGTCCAGGACGCGCGGTCGGCCGGGCTGGCGGTCGAGGCCGGGGGCAGCGCCGTGGCGAAGTCCGGCGGCGGCCACTCCGCCGAAGCGCTGGGACTGCTGGTGGCCGCCGTCGTCCTGGTGATCACGTTCGGTGCGCTGGTCGCCGCGGGCCTGCCGGTGCTCACGGCGCTGCTCGGGGTCGGGCTCGGGATCGGCGCCATCAGGGCGCTGTCGGGCCCCCTCGGGCTGGGGGCGACGACGTCGGCGCTGGCGACGATGATCGGGCTCGCGGTCGGCATCGACTACGCGCTCTTCGTCGTCTCCCGCTACCGGGGCGAGTTGAGCGCCGGACGGGACCGGCGGGAGGCGGCCGGACGCGCGGTGGGCACCGCGGGCTCGGCCGTCGTGTTCGCCGGGCTGACCGTGGTGATCGCGCTGGCCGGACTGGGCCTGGTGGGCGTCCCCGTCCTCACCCAGATGGGCCTGGCCGCGGCCGGGACGGTGGCGCTCGCCGTGCTGATCGCCGTGACGCTCGTCCCGGCGCTGCTGGGCATCGCGGGCCGCCGGATCGGCCCGGCGCGGCCGCGCCGGGGGAGGCGCGGCCGGGACGCCGGGCCCGCCATGGGGGAGCGGTGGGCCCGGTTCGCGGTGCGCCGGCCGGTCGCCTGCCTGCTGGCGGGGACGGCCCTGCTCGGTCTGGCGGCCGTCCCGGCGGCGTCCCTCGAACTGGGCCTGCCCGGCGACGAGAGCAAGCCGGCCTCCACCACCCAGCGGCGCGCCTACGATCTCGTGGCCGAGGGGTTCGGGCCCGGCCACAACGGCTCGCTGACCGTGGTCGTCCGGCCGGACGGCGGCGGGGACGCCCGGAGCACCGCCGAGGCGCTGGCCGGGCGGATCGGCGGGATGCCGGACGTCGCGGCGGTCCGGCGGCCGGCGGTGAGCCCGTCCGGGGACGTCGCCGTCCTGACCGTGGTCCCGGCCGCGGCGCCGGACAGCCCGGCGACCACCGCGCTGGTGCACGCGCTGCGCGCCCCCGGACTGGAACGCGACGGGCACGCGCGGGTGATGGTCTCCGGGCCGACGGCGATGAACGTCGACGTCTCCGAGAAACTCGCCGACGCGCTGGTGCCCTACCTCACGCTGGTGGTGGGGCTGGCGTTCCTGCTGCTGGTCGTCGTGTTCCGGTCGCTGCTGGTGCCGCTCAAGGCCGCGCTGGGCTTCCTGCTCTCGATCACGGCCGCGCTGGGCGCCGTGGTCGCGGTCTTCCAGTGGGGGTGGCTGGGCGGCCTGCTCGGCGACGCCCCGCCGGGGCCGGTGATGTCGATCACGCCGATCTTCCTCGTCGGTGTCGTGTTCGGCCTGGCCATGGACTACGAGGTCTTCCTGGTGACCCGGATGCGCGAGGCGCGTGTGCACGGCGCCGCGCCGCGGGAGGCGGTCGTCGACGGGATGCGGCACGGTGCTCGGGTCGTCACCGCCGCGGCCGTGATCATGGTGTCGGTGTTCGGGGCGTTCCTCGGCTCGGACGAGGTGATGATCAGAACCGTCGGGTTCGGGCTGGCGGTCGCGGTGCTGCTGGACGCCTTCGTGGTGCGCATGACGCTCGTCCCCGCGGTCCTGGCGCTGCTCGGGGAGCGTGCGTGGCGGCTGCCCCGGTGGCTGGACCGCCTGGTCCCGGACCTCGACGTGGAGGGCGGACGGGCGGACCGTGCGGCGGACCGCCCGGAGCCCGCGACCGGCCACGGGGCGGAGCCCGGGTCCGGTTCCGCTCCCCTCCCGTCCCGCCGTGCGGACGAGGGAGCCCGGCGATGAGCGCCCGGCGGCCCGCACCGCCGCCCGCGTCCGGTGCCCCGCCGGCCCGCGCGCCGTGGCGGCAGGCCGCCGAGGGCGCCGCGGCCGCCGCCGGAGGGCTCGGCGCGATGGCCCTCACCGCGGCGGCGGCGCTCACGGCGGCGGGCGGCGCGGAGGTCGCGCCGCTCACCCGGCTGGTGCCCGCCCTGGTGAGCATGGCGGTCGGCGGCGGGGTGGACCTGACCGGCGAGGTCGGCGGCGGCGCGGGCGGCGCGGCGGGCGGGATGCTCGGGGGGATGAGTCCCGGCCTGACCGGCCGGATCGGTGCGGTGCCGCTGATGCTGACGTTCGTCGGAACGGTCGTGATGGCGGTCCTCTTCTTCCGGCCCCTGCGCCGCCGCGCCCGTCCGACCGGCCGGCAGTTCGCGGCCCGGGCCGCCGGGACGCTGACGGGCTGCGTCGTCGCCGTCGCGGTACTCGCGTCGTCGGCCCGCGGCACGGCGCGGCTGCCGGGGTCGCTGACCGAGCGGCTGGGCGGCGGCGCCGGCGGCGGCCTCGCGGCGCGGTTCGGCGGGCGGGGCGGGGGCGGCGCCCTGTCGGAGGCGGCCTTCCGCACCGACGTCGTGCCGGCCGCGTGCCTGGCGGCGGTCTGGGCGGCGGCCGTGATCGCGATCGGGTGCCTGGCGGCCCGCCGGACGAGGCTGCCGCGCGCGATCGAGGAGAGCCGGGTCCGCCTGCGCTGGCGGCCCCTGCTTTCGGCGTCGGCCGGCGTGCTCGCCGTCCTGTGCGGCCTCCTGCTGGCGGCGGGCCTGGTGGCGGCGGGCGCGGCCGCGGCGGGACGGGAGCAGGCGGGCGGCGCCGCGGCGGGGCTGCTGCTCGCGGGGGCCAACCTCCTGGGCGTGCTGCTCACCACCGGGGCCGGCGAGCCCTGGCGGGCCGGGGTCCGGCGGGAGCAGGG
>NZ_QHJN01000304.1:0-4747 GCF_003947565.1 Actinomadura sp. WAC 06369
GCGCGCCCTCGCGGGCGTCCCCCGCGAACCCGGCTGGCCGGGCCGCCTGCTGGCGGAGTACGCGCTGCTGCGGCTGCTCGTCCGCGCGCACCGGCGGCGGAACGCCCTGCCGGCGGGGCTGCACGCCGCGGTCCCGGACGCGGCGGCGGCGCGGCTCGCGCGGATCCTGGCCGGGGAGCAGATCCGGGTGCTGCCGGAGTGGCTGGACGCGGCGGCGGCGCGCGGCCTGCGGGTGCCCGCACGGCTGCTGCCCGCGCTGCTGGAGCGGGGGCGCAGCGACCGGATGCTGCGGCCGTCGATCGCGCGGGCGGCCGGGCGGCGCGGCATGTGGCTGGCGCTGCAGAACACCGACTGGGCGTACCTGGTGGGGGCGGGCCCGGTCCGGTCCGGCGACGACCCGGCGGGCGCGGAGGCGTGGCGGAGCGGCACCCGGCACCGCCGCGCCGCGTACCTGTCGGGGCTGCGCGGCACCGATCCGGCGGCGGCGCGGGACCTGCTCCGCGAGACGTGGGACCGCGAGCCCGCGCCCGACCGGGCCGCGTTCCTCGCGACGTTCGCGTGGGGGCTCTCCCCCGGCGACGAGGAGTTCCTCGAGGCCGCGCTGGACGACCGGGGCAAGGACGTCCGGCAGCTCGCCGCCGACCTGCTCGCCCGGCTGCCCGGCGCCGCGTACGGGGAGCGGATGGCGGCGCGGGCCCGCGCGTGCCTGCGGCTGCGGCCCGGCCCGGACGGCCCCCGGCTCGAGGTGGAGGCGCCGCACGAGCACGACGCGGGGCTCGCCCGCGACGGCGTCCCGTTCCATCCCGGCGGGTCGTTCGCGCCGCGCCCGGGGAGCGGTCCGGTGGGGACGCGGGCGGCGTGGCTGCGGGAGATCCTCGCCCGGACGCCGCCGGAGACGTGGCCGCCGCTGCTCGGGCTGCCGCCCGAGGGGATCGTGCGGCTGCCGGTCGCGGGCGGCGGGGCGGGCGACCTGCACACCGGGTGGGCCCGCGCCGCGCTGAACCGGCGGGACGCCGGATGGGCGCGCGCGCTGCTCGGCGGCGCCGCGGCCGTCGACGAACCGGAGGCGCTCGCCGACCTGCTGGGCCTCCTGCCGGAGGGCGAGCGGGGCGCGGCGGCGGCCGCGCTCGTCCGGCGGGCGCCGGACCGGGCGGAGCTGCTGCGGCTGCTGGAGCGGGTGCCGGGCCCGTGGACGGGCCCGCTCGCGGCGGCCGTCGTCACGATCCTGACCGGCGCGGCCGGGCTGCCGACGCGCGCCGCCGAGCACACGCTGGTGCGGCTGTGCCGGGTCGCCGACCTGCGCCTCGACCCCGGGGCGGCGGAGCGGCTGGCCGGGCATCCGGTGCGCCCGCACCCCCGGCCCCTCACCGACCTCGTCGAGACGCTGCGGTTCCGCGGCGAGATGCTGAAGGAGCTGAGTTGACCACTCCCCCGAACGGGCGCGGCGCCGCGTCCCCCGAGGCCGTCCTGCGCCCGCACGCGGAGCAGGAGCACGCGGCGGAGCTGGCCCGGCTCGCCGAGCACGACGACCGGCCGCGCCCGCCCGGCTGGCGGCTGTCGCCGCAGGCCGTCACCGTGTACCTGCTCGGCGGCGACCTGCCGGACGGGACGGCGGTCGTCCCGAAGTACGTGGGGCCGCGGCGGCTCGTCGAGGTCGCGGTGGCGACCCTCGCGACCGACCGGGCGCTGCTGCTCCTCGGCGTGCCGGGGACGGCCAAGACGTGGCTGTCGGAGCACCTGGCGGCGGCGATCAGCGGCGACTCGACGCTGCTGGTGCAGGGCACGGCGGGCACCCCGGAGGAGGCCGTCCGGTACGGGTGGAACTACGCGCGGCTGCTGGCGGAGGGCCCCTCGGAGGGGGCGCTGGTGGAGAGCCCGGTCCTGCGGGCGATGCGGCGCGGGTCGGTGGCGCGGATCGAGGAGCTGACCCGGATGCCCGGCGACGTCCAGGACGCGCTGATCACGATCCTGTCGGAGAAGGCGCTGCCCGTGCCGGAGCTCGGCACGGAGGTGCAGGCCCGCAAGGGGTTCACGGTGATCGCGACGGCGAACGACCGCGACCGGGGCGTGAACGAGCCGTCCAGCGCGCTGCGCCGCCGGTTCAACACGGTCGTCCTGCCGCTGCCGGACACCGTCGAGGACGAGGTCGAGATCGTCGCCCGGCGGGTCGCGCAGATCGGCGCGGGGCTGGAGCTGCCGGAGGCCCCGGCGGGGCTGGAGGAGATCCGCCGGGTCGTGACGGTGTTCCGGGAGCTGCGGTCGGGGCTGACCGGCGACGGCCGCACCCGGCTGAAGTCGCCCGGCGGGACGCTCGGCACCGCCGAGGCGATCTCGGTCGTGACGGGCGGGCTGGCGCTGGCGGCGCACTTCGGGGACGGGGTGCTGCGGGCGGCGGACGTCGCCGGCGGCATCGTCGGCGCGGTCGTCCAGGACCCGGCGTCCGACCGGGTGGCCTGGCAGGAGTACCTGGAGACGGTGGTGCGCGACCGTCCGGGCTGGGACGACTTCTACCGGGCGTGCCGGGAGGTCTCTTGACGGTCGAGGTGTTCGGCGTCCGGCACCACGGTCCCGGTTCGGCGCGCGCGCTGCGCACGGCTCTGGAGGAGTTCAAGCCGGACGCGGTGCTGGTCGAGGGCCCGCCGGAGGCCGACGCGCTCGTGGGCCTGGCGGGCGAACCGGAGATGGTGCCGCCGGTCGCGCTGCTCGCGTACTCGCCGGGGGACGCCGACGGCGAGGGCCGCCGGTCGGCGTTCTGGCCGTTCGCGGAGTTCAGCCCCGAGTGGCAGGCGATCCGGTACGGGGTGGGCGCGGGCGTGGCCGTCCGGTTCTGCGACCTGCCCGCCGCCGTCGCGTTCGCCGCCCCCGACGGCCCCGCCGCGCCGGACGTCCGGGTCGACCCGCTCGGGGAGCTGGCGCGCGCCGCCGGGCACGGCGACCCCGAACGCTGGTGGGACGACGTCGTGGAGCACCGCGACGGCGGCCCGTCCCCCTTCCCCGCGATCCTCGAGGCGATGGCGGAGCTGCGGGAGCGCGCGGGCCCGCCCGCCGGGGCCGAGGAGCGCCGCGAGGCGTGCATGCGGCGGACGGTGCGGCGCGCACTTCGGGACGGGCACGAGCGGGTGGCGGTCGTGTGCGGCGCGTGGCACGCCCCGGCCGTCCTCGCCGACGTCCCCGCCGCGCGCGACGACCGGACCCTGCGCGGCCTGCCCCGGGTGCGGGTCGCGATGACGTGGGTGCCGTGGACGCACGGCCGGCTCGCCGCCCGCTCCCACTACGGCGCGGGCGTCGCGTCGCCCGGCTGGTACCACCACCTGTTCACGGCGCCCGACCGGCCCGTCGAGCGGTGGCTCGCCGGGGCCGCGCGGGTGCTGCGCGGCGAGGACCTGCACGTCTCCCCCGGCCAGGTGATCGAGGCGGTGCGGCTCGCCGGGTCCCTCGCGGCGCTGCGCGGCCGCCCGCTGCCGGGCCTCGACGAGGTCACCGAGGCGGCCCGCGCGGTGCTGTGCGAGGGCGCCGAACCCCGCGTCGAGCTGCTGGAGCGGCGCCTCGTCGTGGGCGAGCGCCTCGGCTCGGTGCCGCCCCGCACCCCGATGGTGCCGCTCCAGCGCGACCTGCACGCGCGGCAGCGGCGGCTGCGGCTGCGGCCGTCGCCCCGGCCCCGCGACCACGACCTCGACCTGCGCCGCCCCTTCGACCTCGACCGCTCCCGGCTGCTGCACCGGCTGCGGCTGCTCGACGTCGACTGGGGCGTCCCCGCCGGGGGCCGCTCGACCGGGACGTTCCGGGAGACGTGGACGCTCGAGTGGCGGCCCGAGCTGGACGTCGCGCTGATCGAGGCGGGCGCCTGCGGGACGACCGTGCGGGGCGCCGCGGCCGTCCGCGCCGAGGCGCTCGCCGCCGACGCCGACGACCTCGCGGAGCTCACCGGCCTCGCCGAGCGCTGCCTGCTCGCCGACCTCGGGGAGGCGCTGCCGGCCGTGCTGCGGGCCCTCGCCGACCGCGCCGCCGTCGACGCCGACGCCCTGCGCCTGATGGCGGCGCTGCCCGCGCTCGTCCGCACCCTGCGGTACGGCGACGTGCGCGGCACGTCCCGCGACCGGCTCCGCGCCGTCGTGGACGGCCTTCTCGCGCGGATCCGCGTGGGGCTCGCGCCCGCGCTGACCGGCCTGGACGAGGACGCCGCCCGCGCGGCCCTCGAGCACGTCGACGCCGTGCACGGCGCGCTCGCGCTGCTCGGCGACGAGTCCCGCCTCGCCCGCTGGCGCCGCGCCCTCGAACGCCTCGTCGCCCGCCCGGAGGGCCTGCACGGCCTGGTCGAGGGCCGCGTCACCCGGCTGCTGCTGGACGCGGGCGTCCTCGACGACGCGCCCGGCCGGATGGCCCGCGCGGTCTCCGCGGGCGTTCCGCCGGCCCGCGCGGCCGCGTGGGTCGAGGGCTTCCTGTCGGGCGGCGACCTGTCCGGCGGCGGGCTGATCCTCATGCACGACGAGGGCCTGCTGCGCCTCGTGGACGCGTGGCTCGCCGACCTGCCCGCCGCCGCGTTCACCGACGTGCTGCCGCTGCTGCGCCGCACGTTCGCGACGTTCTCCGCCGCCGAGCGCCGCTCGATCGGCGCCCGCGCGCGCCGCCTGCACGACCCGCGCCCGGTCGGGCAGCACGGTGTTCAGCGCCAGCAGCGTGCCCACGAGGTGGACGTCCGGTTCGACGGCGTCCAGCATCTCCGGCTCGAGCAGCAGCCGCGCCAGGT
>NZ_QHJN01000305.1:0-4589 GCF_003947565.1 Actinomadura sp. WAC 06369
CCATGCCCCACCCCGAGGTGGAGGAGCTAACCCGCGGTCCAGGCGCGGGGCCCGCCGGGTCCGGCGCGCCGGGACGTCGCCCCGCTGCGGGGCCCACGGCCCCGGCGGGGGAGGTGGGGTGGGGAGAAGGCGCCGTGGGGCCGCCGGGCCGCCCCCACCCCCTCACCACCCCCGCCCCGTGATGGACACTCGGGCGCACCCCGGCCAACCGCCGAAGGCTCCCCGCCCGTCGCGCCCGGTGCCATCCGCCCGCTCGTTCCTCCGGGAGGGGCCGCACAAGGGGCGCCTCCGGCCTTGCCCTACCCGTCCAGGTACAACAGCGCCGTGATGGTCTTCTTGCAGATGTCGCAGTGCATGGGGGCCTCCTCGCTCGCGAGATCGGCCTCGACGGTGGTGATGCGGTCGATGACACCGCTCTCGCGCTCGGCCTCGAAGGCCGCGCGCCACCGCACCGTGTTCTCGGTGAGGTCGGCGACGTAGCGGGCGGTCATCTCGTAGAACGACCTGACGCCGTGTTCCCGCATGTAGCCCCAGTTGAACTCCAGGGACCGCAGTGCGATCGGGAACGGGTGCGTGACCAGTCCCTGTGCCCAGCGTTCGGACACGTCCGCGACGTCGAGGCGGGTCGCACGCTCGTCCAGGACGGCCCACATGCCGGAGGCATCGTACTCGGCGGTGACCTCTGCAAGCAGCTTCGAGGCCGCCTCAAGGTTCGCGGCCTTGCGGTCGAACAGCGCCAGCGCCTCCTCGACCGCCGGACCAGCAGGCTCCTTGCGGGCCGCATCGATGGCCGCCTTGAGGTGGACGGCGTAGGCGGCCTCCCACGACAGGTGTTCGCCGAAGGCGTTCCAGGGGTCAGGGAACCCCCTCTCAGCCACGGCGGCGAAGATTCGATCTCCTTGCGCTCCCATGCCTGCCTCCGATGCTCGGACGGTGCGAGGTGCACCTACATCCTGAGTTCGGAATCGAGGGCTGTGAAGAGGTCGGTGACCGGAACCCGTTGCTGGTCGCCGGTCTCCATGTTTCTGATCGTGACCGCTTCCTCGGCGTGCTCGCTGTCGCCTTGCAGCAAGGCGAACCGGGCGCGACGGTCGGCCGCCCATCTGAGCTGCTTGCCCAGCTTCTTGCTGGTGCCGAGGAAGACTTCCGCCCGCCACCCCGCACGCCGGAACCCCTGCGCGAAACCGAGGGCGTCCGTGGCGTAGTCGTCGTTCATGATCGTGACCGCAATGTCGATACGGTCCGTCCCATCGTCGGCGTCTCCCAGTGCGCCGATGATGCGCTCGACCCCGATCGAGAACCCGCACGCGGTCACGTCCGGGCCGCCGAGAGTCCGGATCAGGTGGTCGTACCGGCCCCCGCTCGCGATCGAGCCCGGCATCCCCGGCGACACCACCTCCCAGATCGCCCCGGTGTAGTAGTCCAGCCCGCGCACGAGGTTCGGCGCGAACCGGATGCGTGCCGCGCCGACGTGCGGCCCCGCCAGCTCCAGCAGCCGGTCCACCTCGGCGAGTCCTTCGCGGCCGTCCGCGTTGTCCTTCAGCGCCGCGCGCATCCGCTCCACGGCGTCGTCGGCGGTGACGTCCCGGACCAGCTCCCCGGCGATGCCCCGGTCCAGGCCGCGCGCCTCCACCAGCTCGGCGACCACGGACGCCGGCTCCTGCTTGTCCAGCTTGTCCAGGGTGATCAGCGCGCCCGCCGCCCGGTCCGCGGCGACGCCGTACACCTGCATCAGGCCGGACAGCGCCCGCCGGCTGTTGACGAGGATCGTGAAGTCCCGGACGCCCATCGCGTCGAGCGCGTCCGCCCCCGCGCACACCACTTCGGCCTCCACCAGGGGCGACGACGACCCGACGATGTCGATGTCGCACTGGGTGAACTCGCGGAACCGGCCCTTGCCGGGGCGGTCGGCCCGCCAGACCGGCCCGATCGCGTACCGCTTGTACGGGGTGGGGAGGCGGCTGCCGTGCGCGGCGACCACCCGTGCCAGCGGGACGGTCAGGTCGTAGCGCAGCGCCATGTCCGCCTCGCCGCTCGCCTCGTGCGCACCACGCTTGAGGATCTTGAAGATGAGCTTGTCGCCCTCGTCCCCGTACTTGCCGGTCAGGGTCTCCAGGCGCTCGAACGCCGGGGTCTGCAGCGGCTCGAACCCGTACCGGGTGAACACCGACCGTGCCGCCTCGAAGACCCGTTCACGCTGATAGAGGTCGGTCGCGAGAAAGTCCCGCGTCCCCGACGGCGGTTCGAACTGCTGCGACGCCATGGAGGTCCCTTCGTTTGCCGCTGTGCTTGCGAGACGTCCACCAACGTAATGGAGCCGTCACCGCCACACGGGCAACTCGACCCCGACGTGCGGCGCCGCCGCATCCACGTCCACGCCGACTACGTTCGCACCGTAACCACCGCCCCGTGCATCGATGGTCAACGGTTGCGCCGCGACGCCGACCGCGACGGCATCGGCAAGCTCGTGGTCGGCGCCGTCGTCCACACCGGCGGCCGAGGGGAGTGAGGGGGAGTTCTGCTCAGCGCGCGTCCGAGGCGGCCCGGACGGCCTCGCGCAGCACGGACGGGCGGGCCAGGAGAACCGGCCCGTCCGGGTCCTTGCTGTCCCGGACGGCTACCGTGCCGGGAAGCGCGGCAAGTTCGACGCAGTCGCCGCCGTTCTCGCCGCTCCGGCTTGCCTTGCGCCAGGTCGCTTTGCTTAGGTCCATCTCTCAAGCGCCTCTCTCATCACATCGCGTGACATGTCCTCTGGGAGCGCCTTCGCTCGCAACTCTCTCAGTGCGGCTGAGATTGGCGTCAGGTCGGCCGGGTTGTCGGTCGTGATACCGCGGACGACCGTCTCCATATATGCCACCTCGCTGCGGTCCTCCATGGTAGCCACCACGAAGGCGCCGCCCGTTCCGGCTGGACGCCAGTTATTTCGTACGACCTGGATGACGACGTTCGGGAGTTCGCTCTGGGCGATGAGGTGTGCAACCTGCTCTTGCATCACCTTGGCTGAGCCGATGGCGTAGTGGAGCACGGCCTCACTCAAGAGGGCAGTGAGGATGGTGGGGGCCGGTTCTTCCCTGGTGAGGATGCTTTGACGTGCGATGCGGGCTTCTACGGCTTCGTCATTGCTCAGAAAGGCGCGAGCGTAGTCGACGGTCTGCAAGAGGCCGGGGACGATTGTGTGCTGCCATGTGACCAGCTCGATGGCGTCGGCTTCGACCTGTGGCCAGTCGAACCAGATCGGAACCGGATGGCCGTCCTTGTTCAGGTCCGCCCACAGGCTGATGAGCGCCCCGCCCGCTTCGAGGTAGTCGTCCACTAGCTCGACGTAGGAGCGGGTCGCGCGCTTCTTACCGGCCTCGATCCGGCTTACCTGGGCGGGGCTGACCTTCGTCAGGTTGGCGATCGTCTCCTGCTTGATGGTCTTGGCCTCGCGGAACCGCCGCATCTGACGTCCGAGCGCGACGAGGGCGGGGGATTCCTGGGGACGCTGACGCCGTACCGCCATGATCACTTACCTCTCCCGGTAATTTGCACCTACGGCGGGGGCCGTGCTCTTGGTCGCCACTTTGCTGTGGCATGCCGATCGTAGCTCCGAAAGTGGCTGAATGTGTGTTGTTCACCACACACAGTGATGGGAGCTGGGCGCATGATCGAGGCGACGCATGCGGAGATGGTGGTCAAGCGCCACCTCGGGTCGGTCGCGGAGGTTCGGGGGTTCATACGGCTCATGCTGGCGCCGTCCGGGGTGGACGACTTCGTCCCGTGCCTGGTCGCGAGTGAGCTGGTCACGAACGCGATCCGGCACACGACCGGGCCGGACGACGTCACGTTCCGGCTCGGGCACAACGAGGACGGCTCGCTCTGGATGGAGGTCCAGGACTCCCACTGGGAGGAGCCGCGCGTGCAGCGGGCCGACCTGGACGGCGAGTCCGGGCGCGGCCTGTTCGTCGTCGAGCAGTACACGCGTTACTGGGGCGTGCGTCCCCTGTCCGGCAACACCGGCAAGGTCGTCTTCGCGGTTCTGAACCCGTGAGGTCGTGAGCGGGGGGACGGCCCCCTCACGTCCGCACCGTCCCTCCGCTTCCTCGCCCGCAGCTTCGACCGGCGTGACCGGTGCCCCGGCGTCATCCCCGGGTGCCGGTGAGGCGTTCGCCGCCGCCGGGCCCGGCCCGGCCGGGCACGTCTGCCGAGGCGTCCCGCCGCCGCACGTCCGCCCGTCCGGGCCGGTTCGCGGTGGTGGTGGCGCAGGTGTGAGCCCCCCGCGCATGCATGTCCGCGAGTGCCGTCGACGAGGACGGCACCGGGCCGGGGGCCCGATCGGAAAACGGAGGTCCGATCCATGCACGACGAGCACAACGCAGCCGCAGGCCCCTTCCCGGCCTGGCTGGACCACGACCCCGAGCAGGTCCAGGCGGCCCTGGCCCGCCGCTTCCCCGGCGTCCCGTCCTGGCACGGGGAGTGGACGGGGTCCTGGTGGTCGATGGTCGGCGACCGCCTCCTGGAGGCCGCCTGCCCCGCCACCCTCGCCGACATGATCCAGACGGCCCTGTCCGCCACCCGCCCACCACCTTCGCGCCCGGACCCGCCAGCAC
>NZ_QHJN01000306.1:0-4539 GCF_003947565.1 Actinomadura sp. WAC 06369
CGGCCATCCGGCGCCCCCGCCCCCGCACGTCCACCACGGGCATCCCGGGCACTCCGGGCACCGGCACGGCCGCGGCGCCGGCATCGCCGCGGCCGGTCTCGCGGCGGGCGGCGTGGCCGCCGCGGGCGGTGCGGCCGCCGCGGGCGTCGGCGGCGCCATGGCGGTCGGCGCGATGGGCGACGCCGCGGTGAACGCCGCCGGCTACGCCGCGAACGCCGCCGCGTACCCGGCCGTCGACCAGTTCGGCAACGCCATCGGGCAGGCCGGGCAGGAGGCGTTCGCGCAGGCCGGGCAGTACGCGTTCGACCAGGCAGGCCAGTACGCCGGGCAGATGGCGCAGGACTTCGCCGGGCAGGCCGCCGGCGAGGTCGCGAACGCCGCGTTCGGCGAGGCGGCCAACGCGATCGGCGGGGAGGTCGCCGGCGCCATCGGCGGCGAGATCGCCGGCGGCGTCGGCGAGGTCCTCGGCGGCCTGCTGGGCGGCCTGTTCGGCTGAGGAAAATGCCGGGCCATTCGGACGACATCGGCCGCCCCCTCGGCGGGGGCGGCTCCGGGTGGTTATCGTCGAGAGCGCAGCCGCCTCTCGAGGAGTGACATGACCACCGTGATCCTGGTCCTGCTCTGCCTTGCGATCGCCGGACGCGAGCTCTACCTGGCCTCCGACAAGCGGCTCCCCCGCGCCCAGGTCGAACTGCGCGAACTCCGCGCCCAGCTCGCCGAACTCACCCGCCGCCACGAATCCCTGCAGGCCGACGTCGCCGAGGTCGCGGCGCCCGGCATCCCGATCCCGCAGCCCGACCGGTCCCCGGACGTCCTCGACCGGTTCGACGCCCTGCACGACCGCGTCGTCGTCCTCGAGAAGACCGTCGGCGAACTCACCGAGGACCTCGCCGGCCTCGACGCCGACCGCGACGCGCAGCGCGCCCTCGCCCGCTCCCTCGACACCGTGGAGCGCGACGTCCTCGAACTGCACCGCGAGATGCTCGACCGGCTCGACCGCGACGAGGGCGTCGTCGGCGGGCTCCTCCTCTCCGAGGAGGGCGAGGCGGAGGCGCTGCTCGCCGACGCCTTCGAGGGCTGCGCGTCCGAGTACGGGCTGCGCGTCCGCGTCCGCGCGCCCCGCACCGACGGCGGCTGGCTCGGCACCGCCTACCACCTGTCGGGCATGCGCCCCGACGCGCTCGCCGAGGAGTTGTTCTCCTACGCGCGCGGCCTCTACGCCCCCGACGACCCGTCCGCGCTCGGCGCCCTCCTCGCCGAACTCGCGCAGCTGCGCGGCGGCGGCGTCGCGCGCTTCGGCCCGTTCACCGCCGTCCGCACCCAGAGTTCGCTGCTCTGCGGGCTGCTCCCCGACGACGACGCGGCCGAGCCGTGGGAGCTCGCGGGACGCGTCCGCGAACTCCCCGAGGACCGCCGCTGCGACCTCACCTGGCTCCGCGCCGACGACTGATCACGCGCGCACGAACCGCGGCGTCTCGTCCCGCACCGTCAGCGCCAGCAGGCACCGCGGCACGCGCGCCTCGTCCACGCCCAGGCACAGCGCCAGCCGCAGGTCCGGGTCGACCACCACGGCCCGCCGCAGCGCCCGGAGCGTCCGCCGCGCCCGCGCCCGCGTCTCCGCGCGGCCCGGCTCGTGCAGCGTTTCCGTCACCACCCGACCCGCATACCGCCACAACTCCGCCGAATCCAGGACGCGCGTCCCGGCCGCCGCGAGACTCGCGACGATCACGACGCCGCTGTCCTCGTCTTCGGCCCGCGGCGCCGCGAGCGTCCCCTCGCCCGGCGCCACCGGCCCCCCGACCGGCCGGTGGTAGCGCAGCGGATCCAGCGTGTCGATGACGAACGCCCCCGGATACGGGCGCGACGCGCGCCCCTGCCGCACGTCCGGCCGCGCCCGTCCGGTGTGCGCGCTGAGGTCGAGCACCATCCCCGCGTGATCGACCCACGCGGGAACCCCCAGCCCCGGCGCGCGCCGATCCAGCTCGACCATCGCGCCCCACAGTTCGTCCGCCCGCCGGGACAGCGTCACCGCCATCCCCGACCCCGGGAACGCGCCCTCCAGCACCGCGAGCGTCGCGGCCCACGTCGCGCTCCCGACGAACTCCCCGACGAACGCGTCCACGAGCGCCGCACGCCGCCCCGGCTCGACCTCCAGCCGACGCACCGACTCCGACGGCTTGCGAAGCCGAACCGACTCGGGCGCTGGAGCCGGTGTACTCCCCGGTCCCCGCGCGCCTGTCGCTCCCGGGGCCGGCCCCGGGACCGGTCCCGGAGCGCCCGCCGTTTCCGAGGCACGCGCCGGTTCCCCAGCCGACCCCGAAGCGCTCGCCGGTTCCAGGGCACGCGCCGAGTTCGGTCCCGAAGCCGGTCCCGGAGTGCTCGCCGTTTCCCGGACGCTCGCCGTTTCCCGAGCCGCCTTCCGAGCGCTCGCCGTTTCCCGGACGCTCGCCGGTTCCGGTTTCGAAGTGCTCGCTGGGTACGGTTCCTGAGCCGGTCCCAAATCGCTTGCCGATTCCGCTCCTGGAGCGCTCGCTGGTTCCGAAGCGCTCACCGATTCCCGGCCGCTGATCGGTTCCCAGCCGCTCACCGATTCCCGGGCGCTCATCGGTTCTCGGGGGGCCACCGGTTCTCGGGGGGCCACCGGTTCTCGGGGGGCCACCGGTTCCCGGCCGCTCACCGGGTCCCGGCCACTCATCGGTTCCCGGGGGTCAACCGGCTCCCGGCCACTCGTCGGTTCCGAAGCGCTCGTCGGCTCCGGGGATGGGGCCGTGCCGAGTGCCCCGCGCCGCACCCACGCGGCCGAGTCCTCCCGGTCTTCTCCCAAGTGCCCACCGGACGGTTTCCCGGTCTCGCTGGACGGGCCGTCCGGTGCGGGTGCCGAATCCGACGGCTCGTCGACCGTCCCGACGACGCTCCACAGGTCGTCCGCCGATCCCTTCCCCGGCGACAGCCCTCGCGGCGTGGACGACGCACTTCCCGGCGGGAGCCCGCGCCCGGCCGTCCGATCGGGCTCGTCCCCAGCGTCCGGCGGCGGTTCCGGCGCCGCACTCTGGACGGGCGGCGCCGGTTCGTCCTCGGGCACGCGCGGACCGCGAGGCGTCCAGTCGAGGGACGTCGCCGAGGGCTCCTCCCGCGGCTCCTCCCGCGGCACCTCCTGGGGCACCTCCTGGGGTGCTGCGGGCCGCTTCGCGGCGTCCGTCCGACCCCGCGTCTTCCACAGCCACGACATGCGCCGCCCGCGCCCCTTCCGCGCCGGGGGCTCGGGTCGCCACTCGTCCTGCCCTGGTGGCGTCTCCGCGGACGCCGCCGCCCCTTCGGGCGCGGCCGCCCCGGCCGACGACGCGGCACCCCACGAGGCTCCGGTGACCCACCCACCGTCCGGCTCACCGGACGGCGGCTCACTCCCCCCGGCCGACGCCGAGCCTGCTCCCCCACCCGCAGGCGGGGGCCCGGAGCCCCACTCGGCCGGAGTCGGCGCCACATGTCCAGAAGCATTGCCCAGCGCGGATTCACCTTCGGGCGGCCCAGCGACCGACGACCACTCCGCGCCGCCCGCATCCGCAGGCGACACCGCCGACGGCTGCCCACCATGCGCGACCGAAGCCGACGCCGCATCCTCATATCCCGCACCGGGAGTGTCCTCCGACGAGGAAGCACCCCACGACGCCGGGCTTCCGGGCGCGGAACCGCCTCCGTCAGAGCCTGGAGCCCAATCCCGACCGCCCGCCACTACGGTCGGCGGGCCGGCCGCGCCCGTAGACCCCGACTCGGCCCACGAAGCCCACTGAGGCACCTCCGGCGCCGCACCGCCCGGACCGTCCTCCGTAGGCGACACCGAGCCGCCAGGCACGGAACCACCCCCGGACGAACCGGACACCGGCAACCAATCCGCGCCGCCCGAACCCGGTGACGGTGCGCCACCCTGCGACGGCCCTGACAAATCCGAAGACACCGATTCAGTTTTCGAGACCCGCTGAGGCAACCCCGATGCCGCACCGCCCGCACCCCCGGACGCCTCCCCGCCCTGGGACGGGCCGGACGCGCCCGCAGACGCACGATCGTCCCCCGACGACCACAGAGGCGACACCGCACCCGCACCACCCCCAGCGCCCCCCGGTGCAGCAGCAGCCCACGGCGCGCTGCCTGGCGGCAGGCCCTCAGCTGCGGAAGTGCCTTCGGGCGACCCGGCAACCGGTGACCACTCCGCGCCGCTCCCACCACCTGACGACTGTCCACCCTGCGACGGGCCAGACGTGCTCGCACGCGGGCCCTCGGCCGCCGGCGACCACTGAGGCGACGTCGGGGCCGCGCCGCCGAGGGCGGCTTCCGGCGCAGGTGGATTCCACGACGCGCCGCGCGGCGAAACCTGGCCCCCACCGGGCGACCCAGCAGCCGGTGACCACTCCGCGCCGCCTCCACTACCGGACGGCTGCCCCTGCGACGGGGCGGACGAGCCCGCAGGCGGGCCCTCGGGCCCCGACGACCACTGAGGCGACACCGAACCCCCGCCACCCCCAGCGGCGTCCGGTCCAGCAGCAC
>NZ_QHJN01000307.1:0-4527 GCF_003947565.1 Actinomadura sp. WAC 06369
AGCCGGAGTCGTGGTCGCCGCGTGGGACGGTTCTGCTGACCGGCGGCACCGGCTCGATCGGTGTGTGCATTGGCCCTTGGCTGGCCGAGCATGATGCCGCCCGTGTGGTGCTGACGTCGCGTTCGGGCCCGTCCGCGCCGGGCGTTGCCGCGCTGGCCGCGTCGGTGGCGGACGCCGGGTCGGATGTGGAGGTCCTGTCGTGCGACCTGGTGGTGCGGGAGCAGGTGGAGGGTCTGGTCTCGTGGATCGAAGTCACCGGTCCGGGTTTGTCGACGGTGCTTCACTCGGCGAACACGCCGTTCCTGGCGCGGGTGGAGGACACCACACGTGAAGGGCTCGCGGCGGCGTTGGGCGCGAAAGCCACGGGCGCGGTTCACCTGGACGAGGCGACCGCTCATCTAGGCGTGGACGAGTTCATCTTGTTCTCGTCGATCTCGGCCACGTGGGGCAGCAACGACCATGCCGCGTATGCGGCGGGGAACGCGTTCCTTGACGGGCTGGCCGAGGAGCGTCGTGCCCGTGGTCTGCCGGGCACATCGATTGCCTGGGGTGTGTGGAACACCCGCGACTGGGACGCCGTCGACGCGGTGATGGACCAGGCTCCGGGACGGGTGACTCCCCATCGGCTCCTGCGGCAGGGGATGAACTTCCTGGAGACCGGCCGGGCACTGCGAGTGCTGGGTGAGGTCCTCGCCGATGACGAGACGTTCGTCGCTGTCGCGGATGTGGAGTGGGAGAAGTTTGCTCCGGTGTTCCGGGCGGCGCGGCCGCGTCCGCTGCTGGACACCCTTCCCGAGGCCCGCGACGAGGCTGACGAAGACGCGCACGCGGCGGCGTCGACCTCGGCCGGTACTCGTGGTGAGTTCGCCGAGCGGCTGGCGGGGATGCCGGCGGCCGAGCGGCGGCGCACCGTGGTGGAACTGGTCCGCTCGCACGCCGCCGCGGTGCTGGGGCATGAGTCGGCCGAGGAGATCGTGGCGTCGCGTGCGTTCCGCGAGCTGGGGTTCGACTCGCTGACCGCGGTCGAACTCCGGAATCGGTTGAACGGTGCGTGCGGGCTGCGGCTGCCGTCCACGGTGGTTTTCGATCACCCGAGTGCTTCGGCGCTGGCCGACGAGATCATCGCTGGACTCTTCGGTAGTGATTTGGATGAGAGCGCGCCGCTGGTGTCGGCGAATCTCTCGACCGACCCGATCGCGATCGTGGGGATGTCGTGCCGTTACCCCGGCGGTGTCCGCACTCCGGAAGAGCTGTGGGAGCTCCTGCGTGCGGGCGGCGACGCGATCAGCGGTTTCCCCGTCGATCGCGGCTGGGATGCCGAGGCGCTGTTCGATCCGGATCCCGATTCGGAGGGTTCGACGTATGTGGTCGAGGGCGGTTTCCTGGCCGGTGCCGCGGAGTTCGATGCGGGGTTCTTTGGGATCAGTCCGCGTGAGGCGTTGGCGATGGATCCGCAGCAGCGGTTGCTGCTGGAGACGTCGTGGGAGGCGATCGAGCGTGCGGGTGTCGATCCCCGGTCGCTGCACGGTTCCCCCACGGGCGTGTTCGTCGGCGCAGCGGCGTCGGGTTACATCGGTGCGCTGGAAGACGACCCGGAGGCGCAGGCCCACCTGATCACCGGGAACGCGCTGAGCGTGCTGTCGGGCCGGGTGTCGTACTCGCTGGGCCTGAACGGGCCTGCGGTGACGGTGGACACGGCGTGTTCGTCGTCGCTGGTGGCGTTGCACCAGGCGGTGCAGGCGCTGCGGTCGGGCGAGTGCTCGATGGCGCTGGCCGGCGGTGTGACGGTGATGGCCGATCCCGGTGAGTTCGTCGGCTTCTCGCGGTTGCGGGCGCTGGCTTCCGATGGTCGGTGCAAGGCGTTCGCGGACGGCGCGGACGGCATGGGCATGGGCGAAGGCGTCGGGATGCTCGTGCTGGAGCGTCTGTCCGAGGCGCAGCGCAAGGGCCGTCGAATCCTGGGCGTGGTTCGTGGGAGTGCCGTCAACCAGGACGGTGCGTCGAACGGCCTGTCCGCCCCGAACGGCCCGGCGCAGCAGCGGGTGATCCGCGCGGCCCTGGCAAGCGCCCACCTGACGACGAGTGATGTGGATGTGGTGGAGGCGCACGGCACGGGCACGGAGTTGGGTGATCCGATCGAGGCGGGTGCGTTGCTGGCTACCTATGGCCAGGGGCGTGCGGGTGATCGGCCGTTGTGGCTGGGGTCGGTCAAGTCGAACATCGGTCATGCGCAGCAGGCGGCGGGTGTCGCGGGTGTGATCAAGGTGGTGATGGCGCTCCAGCATGGCACTCTGCCCAAGACGCTGCATGCCGATGAGCCGTCGTCGCATGTGGACTGGGCGTCAGGGAACGTGCGGCTGTTGCAGGAGCCGGTGGAGTGGCCTGCGGGTGACCGGCCTCGCCGGGCGGGCGTCTCGGCGTTCGGCATCAGCGGCACCAACGCTCACGTGATCGTCGAAGAAGCCCCGGTCGATGTGCACGTCGAGGACACGGCCGACCAGGTGATGCCGGTGTTCTCGCACCAGATTCCCGCCTGGGTGATGTCGGGGCGCAGCGCTTCCGCCCTTACCGGTCAGGCGGGTCGTTTGCGGGAGCACGTGCTGGCGTGTCCGGAACTGCTGGTGGTCGATGTTGCGTGGTCGTTGGCGACGGCGCGTGCAGCACTGGAGCATCGGGCCGTCGTGCTGGGTGATGACCGGAGCAAGCTGGCCGCTGGGCTGGCGGCGGTGGCGACGCAGCAGCCCGGGCCCGGCGTGGTGACGGGTTCGGTGGCTCCCAACGGCGCAGGCCGGGCGGTGCTGGTGTTTCCGGGTCAGGGGAGTCAGTGGGTCGGGATGGGGCGTGAGCTGGCGGAGGCGTCGCCGGTGTTCGCGGCGCGGCTGGCGGAGTGTGCGGCGGCTTTGGCTCCGTTTGTGGAGTGGGAGCTGGATGACGTCCTTGCGGGTCGTCATGGGTTTGAGGCTGCGGATGTGGTGCAGCCTGCGCTGTGGGCGGTGATGGTGTCGCTGGCGGCGGTATGGGAGGCCGCGGGCGTAGTCCCGGACGCGGTGGTCGGTCATTCCCAGGGTGAGATCGCTGCGGCTGCCGTTGCCGGGATTTTGTCGCTGGAGGATGCGGCGAAGGTGGTGGCGCTGCGCAGTAGGACGTTGCGGGTGTTGGCGGGTCGTGGCGGGATGTTGTCGATCGCTGAGCCCGCCGACGATGTTCGCGCGCGCATCGAGCCCTTCGGGGAGCGCCTTGCGATTGCTGCGGTGAACGGCCCGTCGGCGACGGTGGTGTCCGGGGACGCCGATGCCCTGCGCGAGCTGGCCGAGTCGTGCGGTGAGTCGCCGCGGACGCGGATGATTCCGGTCGATTACGCCTCCCACAGTGCTCATGTCGATGAGTTGCGGGACGAGATCGTTTCGGTCTTGGCGGGGATCGAGCCGGGTGAGGCGCGGGTGCCGATGGTGTCGGCGATGAGTGGCGAGTGGCTGAACGGCCCTGAGCTGACGCCGGAGTACTGGTATGCCAGCCTCCGCGAAACGGTCGAGTTCGACCGCGCCGTCCAGGTCTTGGGCGAGTCCGGGCACGGTGTCTTCGTCGAATCGTCTCCGCATCCGGTGCTCACTCCGGCGATCGCCGAGAGCTTGGAGGAGCAGGCGCCGGTGGTGGTGGGGACGCTGCGGCGGGACGAGGGCGGCGTGGATCGGTTGCTGGTGTCGTTGGCCGAGGCGTATGTCCGGGGCGCTTCCGTGGATTGGGCGAGTGTTCTGGGCGGGGGCTGCATCGTTGATCTTCCGACGTATGCGTTTCAGCATCGGCACTACTGGCCGGAGCCGGGCGGCGAGGGTGCCGGTGGGGCGGTGGTCTCCGGTGCGGAGGCGAGTTTCTGGTCTGCGGTCGACAGTGGTGATTCGGCGGCTTTGGTGGAGTTGCTGGGGGCGGATCCGGGTGATGCGGCGCTGGCGGCGTTGAGCGGTTGGCGGCGTCGTGAGCAGGCCGATTCGGCGGTCGCCGGTTGGCGCTACCGGGTGTCGTGGGCCCCGGTCGCGGAGTCGGCTGCTGTTCTGTCGGGGTCGTGGTTGGTGGTCGGTGACGGGGCCGAGGCTGTTGAGATCGGCGAGGCTTTGGGGTCGCGTGGCGCTTCGGTGGTGGCGACGTCCTTGGATGGCTTGGAGGACGCGGTCGCCGGGGTCGACGAGGTCAGCGGTGTGGTGTCACTGCTGGCGCTGGGTGACGATCGGTTGCTCGAACATCCCCCGGTTTCGGCTGCTCTGGCCGGGACGGCCGCCTTGCTTCGAGAGCTGGGCCGACTTGGGGTGTCTGCTCCGTTGTGGGTGTTGACGCGGGGTGCGGTGTGCGCGGTTGCGGGTGAGGGTGCGGATCCGGTGCGTGCGCAGGTGTGGGGTTTGGGTGTGGTTGCGGGTTTGGAGCTGGCCGGCCGGTGGGGCGGTCTGGTGGATCTGCCGACGCAGTTGGACGGGCGTGCCGCAGGCCGTTTGGCGGGGGTTCTGGCGTCCGGTGGCGAGGACCAGGTCGCGGTGC
>NZ_QHJN01000308.1:0-4526 GCF_003947565.1 Actinomadura sp. WAC 06369
CAGGGGGTGAGCGGCCCGCCCACCCCTACACGCGCGGGCTGCTGGCCTCGGTGCCCCGCCTGGACCGGCGCGGCGGGCCGCTCACCCCGATCGGCGGGGCGCCGCCGAACCCGGCCGCGCTCCCGCCCGGCTGCCCGTTCCACCCCCGCTGCCCGCGCGCCGAGGCGCGCTGCGCCGTGGACCGGCCGCCGCCGGTCGCGGTCGCGCCCGGGCACACCGCCGCCTGCCACTTCGCCGAGGAGGTCCACGGTGCCGCACCTGCCGGCCGGCCCCATTGACGAACCGGGCCCCGAACCGGCCCGCCGGCCGGCGGACGGCCCGGGCCGCGGCCCGGCCGCGGAGCCGATCCTGCGGGTCGAGGGCCTCGTCAAGCACTACCCGGTGACCCGCGGCGTGCTGTTCAAGCGGACGGTCGGCCGCGTCAAGGCCGTGGACGGCGTCGACCTGGAGCTGCGGCCCGGCGAGACCCTCGGCGTCGTCGGCGAGTCCGGCTGCGGGAAGTCGACCCTCGCGCGGCTGCTGCTGGCCGCCGAGCGCCCCACAGCGGGCACCGTCCGGTTCGCCGGACGGGACGTCTTCACGCTGTCCCGCGCGGAACTGCGGGCCCTCCGGCGCCGCATCCAGATGGTGCTCCAGGACCCGTACTCCTCCCTCAACCCGCGGATGACGGTCGGGGACATCGTCGGCGAGCCGTTCGCGATCCACCCCGGCGCGGCCCCCAAGGGGGAGCGGCGCGCCCGCGTCGGCGAGCTGCTGGAACTGGTCGGGCTCGACCCCGACCACGCCGACCGCTACCCGCACCAGTTCTCCGGCGGCCAGCGGCAGCGCGTCGGGATCGCCCGGGCCCTCGCGCTGCGCCCCGACGTCATCGTCTGCGACGAGCCGGTGTCGGCGCTCGACGTGTCCGTGCAGGCCCAGGTGATGAACCTGCTCGCGGAGCTGCAGCGCGAGCTGGGGCTGGCGTACGTGTTCATCGCGCACGACCTCGCGGCCGTCCGCCACATCTCCGACCGCATCGCCGTGATGTACCTGGGGAAGGTCGTCGAGACGGGCGACCAGGAGCGGATCTACGAGCACGCGACGCACCCCTACACGCAGGCGCTGCTGTCCGCCGTCCCCGTGCCCGACCCGGACGCCCCCGGCTGGGCGGACCAGATCGAGCTGGAGGGGGAGCCGCCGTCGCCGCTGGACCCGCCGTCCGGGTGCCGGTTCCGGACGCGCTGCCCGAAGGCGGCGGACGTCTGCGCGGAGCGGGAGCCCGCGCTGGAGGCGCGCGACGGGTCCGCGCACCCGAGCGCGTGCCACTTCGCCGCCGAAGCCGCCCCGGGGAGCGGCCCGTTCGCGGACCCGCTCGCGAAGGGGCACTGAGCCGCGCGATCGCGGACGCGGCGCGTCCCCGGGTCCGTAGGGTGGGGGCATGGCGCGCAAGGGGAGGGGTCCGCGGCCGGAGACCCACACGATCGCCGGCGGCGAGGCGGAACTGCTGCGGGACGCCGACCGCGACGGCGGCTGGGTGCTGCTCGTGGGCGGCGTCCCGCAGTCCTACGTGGACCTGTCCGACCCGACCTACCTCGACTTCGAGTACATGCAGCTCATGGGGGCCGTCGTCGACGCGATCGCGCCGGCCGGGGAGCCGCTCGACGCCGTCCACGTCGGCGGCGCCGGCTGCACGCTCCCGCGCTACGTCGCCGCGACGCGCCCCCGCTCGCGGCAGGTCGTGCTGGAACCGGACGGCGAGCTGGTGCGGCTCGTCCGGGAGCGGCTCCCGGTCAAGAACGTCCCCGGGCTGCGGATCCGGATCACCGACGGGCGGTCCGGGATCGCCGCGCTGCCCGACGCGGCGGACGACCTGGTGGTGATGGACGCGTTCGCGGAGGCGTCGATGCCGCCCGACCTCGCCACCCGCGAGTTCGTGCTGGACGCCGCGCGGGTGCTGCGGCCCGGCGGCGTCTACCTCGCCAACGTCGCCGACGGGTTCCGGCTGCCGTTCGCCCGCCGGGCCGCCGCGACGATCGCGTCGGTGTTCGGCCACACGCTGCTGATGGGCGACCCCGGGGTGCTGCGCGGCCGCCGGTTCGGCAACCTCATCGTGGCGGGGTCCCGGGAGCCGCTGCCGGTCGCCGAGCTGACCCGCCGGGCCGCCGGGGGCATCACCCGGGCGCGGCTGCTGGCGGGCGGCGACCTGGCCGCGTTCTGCTCCGGCGCCGCGCCGCTGCGCGACGGCGAGGACGTCGCCGTCCCGGTCCCGCCGCCGCAGGTCTTCGGGAAATCCTGACGGGATTCTCACGGTGCCGAAAAAGTGACACGGCACGGCTCGCCGCGCTGAATTCCCTTCCCCAGGTCAGAACGGTAGGGGTGCCCGAAGGCCGTGCGCGGACGGGGATTTCGGGCCGTCCGGGTCGCGGTATCGGCCGCATCCGGCCGCCCGATGTTCCATAATCGACCGATGGAGTCGTCCACCCGGATTCTGATTCTCGGCCTGGATTGGTCGGGGAGAATACTCCAGTACGACCGGAACGCCGCCGCAGTTCTGTCCGCCGATCCGGACGGCCTGCTCGGCGCCGGGCTGGACGAGGTGATCCCCGGCGCGCGGGAGCCGCTGCTGGAGGCCGCCAGGGCCGGACGGGAGCGCACCGCGATGCTCGCCGTCGAGACGCCCGAGGGCGCCGTGCTCGACGCGGTCGTCACCGTGCACCCGATGAGCGGCGGCGCGCCCGACCTCGCCGCGCTCGCGGTCGTCAAGGTGCCGGTGCCGCTCGCCGACCGGTTCGTCGACCCGGCGGTGATCCGCCGGGCGCTGCTCGACGACGGGCTGCCCCGCGTCGGCTCCACCCTCGACCTCGAACTGCTCGCGCGCGGCCTGATGGACGTGCTCGTCCCGCACTTCTGCAACTCCGCGGCCCTGATGCTGCTGGAGAGCCACCTGGACGAGGAGGAGCCGCCCGCCGGGCCGGGCGGCCCGCCGCTGCGCCGGATGGCGATCGGGTTCGACGACGGCGACCCGTCGTGGGACGCCGCGTTCCCGACCGGCGAGACGCTCGCCTACCCGTCCGGCACCCCCTACGCGCAGTGCGTCGAGTCGGGGAAGCCCGTCTTCGCGACCTTCGACGACGAGTCCGCCCACGCCGCCGCCGACTGGCGCCGCGCGCCGGTCGGCGACCTGCTCAAAGGCGCGTCCATGCTGCTGCTGCCGATCACCTCCCCGGCCGGGGTGCTCGGCTTCTTCGTCTGCACCCGCAACGCCGCGCACCGCCCGTTCGACCCCTACGACGGCGAGATCGGCCACGCGTTCGCCGCCCGCGCGTCCACCTTCGTGGAGAACGCCCGCCGCTACTCGCGGGAGCGCGCCACCGCCCTCACGCTGCAGCGCAGCCTGCTGCCCACCGGCCTGTCGGCGCCGTCCACGGTGGAGGTCCAGCACCGGTACCTGCCGGGCAGCCGGATGATCGAGGTCGGCGGCGACTGGTACGAGTCGATCGCGCTGCCCGGCGCCCGCGTCGCGCTCGTCGTCGGCGACGTCGCCGGGCACGGCGTCAAGGCCGCCGTCACCATGGGGCGGCTGCGCACCGCCATCCACACCCTCGCGGGCCTGGAACTGCCGCCCGCCGAGGCGCTGGAGCGGCTCGACGCGCTGATGAGCACCCTCGGCGAGCGCGAACCCCACTTCGCGACCTGCGCCTACGCCGTCTACGACGCGGTCAGCGGCCGCTGCGAGGTCGCCAGCGCCGGGCACCTGCCGCCGCTGCTCGTCCCGCCCGGCGGCGCCTCCACCTACCTGGACGTCCCGCCCGCCCCGCCGCTCGGCGTCGGCGGCGGGCCGATCGTCAGCCGCGAGTTCACCGTCGAGGACGGCACGCTGCTGTTCCTCTACACCGACGGCCTCGTCGAGAACCGCGCCCGCGACATCGACGACGGGCTCGCCGGGCTGCGCCGCATCCTCGGCCCCGGCGCCGCCGCCCGCCCGCTGGACGAGCTGTGCCAGGACGCGCTCGACGGCGTCTACGACGACCAGCACCGCGACGACATCGCGATCCTCGTCGCGCGGCTGGCGCGCATCCCCGAGGACGACCACGCCTCCTGGGAGCTGCCCGCCGACCCGGCCGCCGTGCGGCGCGCGCGGGGGCTCGTCCGCGACCGGCTCGCCCGCTGGGACCTGGAGGAGCTGGCCGACTCGACCGTCCTGATGGCGTCCGAACTGGTCACCAACGCGATCCGGCACACCTCCGGACGGCTCGAGCTGCGGCTCGTCCGCGAGGGCGGCCTGGTCTGCGAGGTGTTCGACAGGTCCGACGGGCGCCCGCGGGTCCGCCACCACGGCGAGCCCCCGGGCGGGGACCCGGGGGACGGCGCGGGCGGCGCCGGCGCGGGCGAGGAGGTCGGCGAGGTGGCCGACACCGGCCGCGGCCTGCACGTCGTCGGGCGGCTGGCGAGCCGCTGGGGCGTCCGCCGCACCCACGGCGGCAAAGCGGTCTGGTGCGAGCAGGAGCTGCCGTAGGCGGACCCCGGGCCGGGGGCGGGCCTGGGCG
>NZ_QHJN01000309.1:0-4380 GCF_003947565.1 Actinomadura sp. WAC 06369
CCCCCGCCGCGGCCGCCGAACCCGCCCCGGCTCAGCGTCGTCCCGTTCCTGGACTTGATCGTGCCCTTCGGCCGGACCGACGAGCCGCCCGACGCGTAGCCGTTGCGGACGCTGCCGCCGTAGTACCAGTAGTACTGGCCGTACGAGGTGCCGCCGTCGATGTCGTCGCGGTCGCAGTTGAAGTCGGACACCACCTTGCGCCCGCCCGGGTCGTCGCGGTCGACGCAGCGGGCGACCGTCGACTTCGACCCGCAGGCGACCAGGGTCACCGAGAGCGCGCTCACCATCCCGACCTTCACGGCACGGGATCTGAGCCGGCGGGCGGGCTCCTGAGGCGGCATGAAGAGCACATCCCTTCGGTGTACGGAGGTTTTGAGAGAGTGAGACGCGGCGAAACGGAGCCTGGTTCCCGCTGGAGCGAAACAAAGGACTAGGGCCTGTTTCAAAGTTGATCAGAGCCACTCGTTGATGGCAGCGATGTGGACGGTGGCCTGGTAGCGGACCGCGAGCTTGTCGAACCTGATGGCGACCGCCCGGTGGCGTTTGAGCCGGTTGATGCCGCACTCCACGGCGTGGCGCTCGCGGTAGTCGACCGGGTCGAAGCCGGGCGGGCGACCGCCGCGGGCGCCGCGCCGGAGCCGGTGGCGGGCCTGGTCGGCGGGTTCGGGGATCGTGGCCGCGATGCCCCGCCGCCGCAGATGGGCCCGGATCGCGCGGGACGAGTACGCCTTGTCCCCGCGCACCCGTTCGGGCCGGGTGCGCGGGTGCCCGCCGCCGATCCGGGCGACCCGGATCCCGGCCATGACCGCCTCGAACTGGGGTGCGTCGCCGCGCTGCCCGGCGGTGACCACCAGCGACAACGGCTTCTGCCCCTGCTCGCAGGCCAGATGCAGCTTGGTCGACAGCCCGCCCCGCGACCGCCCCAAGGCGTGGTCGCCGGGCTCGGCCGTGGTTCCGCCGGGCGGTTCGGCCTGCGCCTCGCCGCGCCGGCGGGCTCCGGCGGCGTGCTGATGGGCGCGCAGGACGGTGGAATCGATGCCGATCTGCCAGCCGATCAGCCCGGCGGCGTCGGCTTGGGCCTGGAGCCGGGCCAGGATGTCGGCCCAGGTGCCGTCGCGTTGCCAGCGGCGGAACAGCGAGTACACCGCCTGCCAGGAGCCGTAGCAGGCGGGCACGTCCCGCCACGGGGCGCCGACCCGGGTCCGCCAGCGGATGCCGTCGATGAGCTGCCGTTTCGTCCATTTCGAGGGCCGGCCCGGACGTCTGGGCGCGGGCAGCAGGGGTTCCAGCCGCGCCCATTGCTCGTCGGTGAGGTCGTGCCGCCTCGTCACCGCTAGGGTGGCCACGAGGTCTCCGGTGTTGTTCTTCTTGGTCGATGAACGCTCTACCGGAGACCTCGCTGCGTCCGGCGCATGACACGCCGCCGCTCATCTCACTTCGAAACAGGCCCTAATCGGGCACCGGGAGGTGGGCGAAAAGGTCCATCGCGTCCACCGTGGAGGGCAGGTCGCTGACCTGGCCGTCGCCGACCTCCACCACGCGCCACCGGCCGTCCGACCGGCGCGCCAGGTCGGTGGTGATGAACCGGCAGCCGAGCGCCCGCACGGCGGGCGCCACGTCCGCGACCTCCGGGACGGGCTCCACGTCGGGGCTGTCGGGATGCGGCCCCACCAGCACCGGCTCGCCGTCCACCCACCACACGCGCGCCTCGCCCGCGCCGGCGTACTCCTCGAACTCCCGCACGACCAGCCCGCCCGCGAGGAAGTCGCCGCGCAGGGCGATCATCTTCGCGGCGACGTCGCGGAGCCGGGCCGCGTTGTGCACGTCGGGCACGAAGCACGCCTCGTCCCACTCGTGCTTGCACGACTTCACGTAGTCCTTCACGACGCCCGGGCCGGGGCTCAGCGGGCGCACCAGCTCCGCCAGCTCGGCCGCCCCGCCCGGGTCGCCGCCCGGCGGCAGCGGCCGCCACACGCTGGGCGGCGTCAGCCCGGCGAACGTGTCGTGCCACCCCGGCAGCTCGTGGGCGCGCCGGTAGTCGTCCGGATGCGTCAGCAGCGTCGCCCCGCGCGCCTTCAGCGCGGCCGCCAGCGCCGCGTACTCGCCGGCCGACAGCATCCAGCCCCGGTACCAGACGGCGCCCAGGCCGTCCGGCACCCGGCGCACCGCCTCGGCGGCGTCGCCGCGCTGCGCCGCGTCGTGGTCGATCAGGGCGATCTCGCCGTAGTGGTCCCGCACGGCCGCGGCCTCGCGGGTGAAATGGGGGTCAACGCGCCGGGGGTGCAGCGGATCGACGCAGAAGAGGACGGTCAGCGTCATGATGGGATACCCCTCCGTGGACGGAGCCAGCGTACGGGGGCCGACCCCGGGCGCGCACGGAGATTCCGGCCGAAACGACGCACCGGACGATGATCGAACGAGTGTTCGGTAAGCTGGTCCCCGCCCGCGCCGTCGTCCACAGGCGCGCCGGGCGGTCGAAAATGTCGGTGGCCCGCCGTAACGTCGCCCTCGACATCGCAAGCAGCGGCCAGAGAGCCGACAGTCACGACGAATAAGGACATCTCATGGCAGCGAACGACAGGGAGAAGGCTCTCGAGACCGCCCTCGCGCAGATCGAGCGGCAGTTCGGCAAGGGCTCGGTCATGCGGATGGGCGAGGAGGCCCGGGCGCCGGTCGAGGTGATCCCGACCGGCGCGATCTCCCTCGACATCGCGCTCGGCATCGGCGGGCTGCCCCGCGGCCGCGTCGTCGAGGTCTACGGGCCGGAAGGCTCCGGCAAGACCTCGATCGCGCTGCACGCCGTGGCCAGCGTCCAGAAGAAGGGCGGCATCGCCGCGTTCGTGGACGCCGAGCACGCCCTCGACCCCGAGTACGCCAAGAAGCTCGGCGTCGACATCGACGCCCTGCTGGTCTCCCAGCCCGACACCGGCGAGCAGGCCCTCGAGATCACCGACATGCTGATCCGCTCCGGCGCGATCGACATCGTCGTCATCGACTCCGTCGCGGCGCTCGTCCCGCGCGCCGAGATCGAGGGCGAGATGGGCGACAGCCACGTCGGCCTCCAGGCCCGCCTGATGTCGCAGGCGCTGCGCAAGCTCACCGGCGCGATCAACCAGACCAAGACCACCGCGATCTTCATCAACCAGCTCCGCGAGAAGGTCGGCGTCATGTTCGGCTCCCCGGAGACCACCACCGGCGGCCGGGCGCTGAAGTTCTACGCGTCCGTCCGGCTGGACGTGCGCCGCATCGAGACGCTCAAGGACGGCACCGAGGCCGTCGGAAACCGCGTCCGGGTCAAGGTCGTCAAGAACAAGATGGCCCCGCCCTTCCGGGTCGCCGACTTCGACCTGCTGTACGGCCAGGGCATCAGCCGCGAGGGCGGCCTCATCGACCTCGGCGTCGAGCACGGGTTCGTCCGCAAGTCCGGCGCCTGGTACACCTACGACGGCGACCAGCTCGGCCAGGGCAAGGAGAACGCCCGCAACTTCCTCAAGGCCAACCCGGACATGGCCGACGGGATCGAGAAGAAGATCAAGGAGAAGCTCGGCATCGGCCCGAAGGTCGACAAGGAGGCCGAGCCCGTCCCGGCGGACGCCGCCGCGGCGCCCCCGGCCCCCGCCGCCGCGCCCGCCAAGACGACGGCCGCGAAGAAGACCGCCAAGGCCAAGGCCGGTGATTCCTGACGGTGAATCCCGCGATATGGGTGACTCCTGACGAAGAGTAAGCGATGATCTCGTATGTAGGGCGGCGGCGCCTGACCCGGCACCGGCGCGCCGGTGTCCGGACCTTCCCCGGTGGCGCCGCCGCTCGCGCGGCATGAACGGCGACCCGAACGGCGACGCCCCGGCGGCCGAGGCGCGTGACCCGGAGTCCCGGGCCCGCGACATCTGCCTGCGGCTGCTGACCGGCTCCCCGCGGACCCGCGCGCAGCTCGCCGACGCCCTCCGCCGCAAGGACGTCCCGGACGACGTCGCCGAGCGCGTCCTGTCCCGGTTCACCGACGTCGGGCTCATCGACGACGAGGCGTTCGCCCAGGCGTGGGTGCAGTCCCGGCACGCCGGCCGGGGCCTCGCCAAGCGCGCCCTCGCCGCCGAGCTGCGCCGCCGCGGCGTCGCCGACGAGACCGTCAACGACGCCGTGGAGGCCCTCGACCCCGCCCGCGAGGAGGAGACCGCCCGCGCCCTCGTCGCCCGCCGCCTCCCCGCGACCCGCGGCGTCGACCCCGCCAAGCGGATGCGCCGCCTCGTCGGCATGCTCGCCCGCAAGGGCTACCCGCCCGGCCTCGCCTACCGCGTCGTCAAGGAGGCCCTCGCCGCCGAAGGCACCGACCTGGACGACGCGGTAGGCGAGGCCGGGCGGGTAGCCCTTGCGGGCGAGCAT
>NZ_QHJN01000310.1:0-4371 GCF_003947565.1 Actinomadura sp. WAC 06369
GGATCGGGGCGGGGGACGTCAGGTGGGCGAGCGCAGCGCCCGGCGCTGCAGCAGCACGGCGACGACGATGATCGCGCCCTTCGCGATCAGCTGGTCGCTGGTCTGCAGGCCGTTGAGGATGAACAGGTTCGTGATGAGCGTGAACACCAGCACGCCGAGGATCGAGCCGATGACCGTGCCGCGGCCGCCGGTCAGCAGCGTCCCGCCGATGATCACGGCGGCGATGGCGTCCAGCTCGTACAGGTCGCCGTGCGTGCTGGACCCGGTCGTCGTCCGGGCCATGATGATGAGCGCCGCGACGCCGCAGCAGAACCCGGACAGCGCGTACAGCAGCACCGTGTGGCGGCGGACGTCGATGCCGGCGAGCCGCGCGGCCTCCGGGTTGCCGCCGACCGCGAACGTCCGGCGGCCGAACGTGGTGCGGTTCAGCAGCACCCAGCCGGCGGCGCCGACGGCCAGGAAGATGTAGACGACCAGCGGCAGCCCGAGCACCTTCGTCGTGGACAGCTCCACGATCGCGTTGTTCTCCTGCTGCACGAGCTGCGTCTTGCGGTCGGAGAGCCGCTGCGCCAGGCCGCGCGCCGCGACGAGCATCGCCAGCGTCGCGATGAACGGCACCAGCCGCCCGTAGGAGATCAGCAGGCCGCTGACGACGCCCGCGCCGGTCCCGACGAGGATCGCGCACATCGCCATGACCCACGGCCCGTACGACTGCGTCGCGACGGTCGTCGCCCACACCGACGCCAGCGCCATCACCGACCCGACCGACAGGTCGATGCCGCCGCCGATGATGACGAACGTCTGGCCGACCGTGATCACGCCGATGGTGGCGGCGAGCACCAGGATGCCGACCATGTTGCCGGTGGTGAGGAAGTTGTCCGGCTCGGTGATCGCCCCGACGGCGCACAGCAGCAGCAGCGCCAGGACGAGCCCGAGGTGCCGGGTGTCGTCCAGCGGCGGGCGCCGCCACCACGGCGCGTCCGCCGCCTTCGCGGCCGGCGCCTCCTTGCCCACCGAGACGCGCGCCTCGCCGCGCTCGTCCACGCCCGCGTCGCTCACAGCGCGCTCCCTTCCATGATCATGTTGAGTACGGCGGCCTCGTCGAGGTCGCGGGCGTCGCCGGTGTGCACGACCCGCCCCTCCCGGACGACCAGGACCCGGTCGGCCAGCCCGAGCACCTCGGGCACCTCGCTGGACACCAGCAGCACCGCGATGCCCCGCCCGGCCAGCTCCCGGATCACCGCGTACAGCTCCGCGCGCGCGCCGACGTCGACTCCCCGGGTGGGTTCGTCCAGGATCAGCAGCCGCAGGTCGTCGGAGCCCAGCAGCCAGCGGGCCAGCACGACCTTCTGCTGGTTGCCGCCCGAGAGGGTCACCACGGGACGCCGCGGGTCGGGCGGCCGGATGTCGAGCGACGCGATCTGCCGCCGCACGTCGTCCTGCTCCCGCCGCCGGTCGAACCAGCCGAGCCGCGAGTACCGGCCGAGCCCCGCCACGGTCACGTTCGCCGCGACCGTCTCGTTCGGCAGCAGCGCCTGGCTCTTGCGCTCCTCCGGCGCCATGCCCATGCCGCGCCGGACGGCCGCGCCCGTGTCGCCCGGCCGCACGCGGCGCCCGTCCACGAGCACCTGGCCCTTCGCGGGGCGCCGCATCCCGTAGACCGTCTCGAGGATCTCCGAGCGGCCCGACCCGACGAGCCCCGCGAGGCCCACGATCTCGCCGGCCCGCACCGTCAGCGACACGTCCGCGAAGGCGCCCGGCACCGTCAGGTCCTCGACCCGCAGCACCTCCGGGCCGTCGGGCGCCTCGCCCCGCTCGGGGAAGACGTACTCGACGTCCCGCCCGGTCATCAGCGACACGACCTTGTCGGTCGACGTCGTCTTCGCGGGGAGCCCGTTCGCGACCGACCGCCCGTCCTTCAGCACGGTCACCCGGTCGCCGATCTCGCGGATCTCCTCCAGCCGGTGCGAGATGTAGACGACCGCGACGCCCGCCGCCGTCAGCTCGCGGATGATCCGGAACAGGTTGCTGACCTCGTCGTGCGCGAGCGCCGCCGACGGCTCGTCCATCACGATCAGCTTCGCCTCGTGGGACAGCGCCCGCGCCATGCTGACGACCTGCTTGCCCGCCGCCGGGAGCCGCCCGGCCTCCCGGCGCGGCGGGATCTCCCCGTGCCCGAGCCGGCCGAGCAGCTCGCGCGCCGCCCGCTCGGCGTCGCCCCGCCGGGTGAACCCGAACGACGCCTTCTCGTGGCCGAGGAAGATGTTGTCCGCCACCGACAGGCCGTCCACCAGGTCGAGCTCCTGGTAGATGGTGGCGATTCCGGCGCGCATGGCCGCCGTGGGCCCGGCGAGCCGCACCGTCGCCCCGTCGAGGACGATCTCGCCCTCGTCCGGCTGGTGCGCGCCGGCGAGAACCTTGATCAACGTGGATTTGCCGGCGCCGTTCTGCCCGAGCAGGCAGTGCACCTCGCCCGGGAGGACGTCGAGGTCGACGCCGTCCAGGGCGCGGACGCCGGGGAACTGCTTGACGATGCCGCGCATCCGCAGCAGGGGTTCGCCCATCGGGACTCCTAGGCGGTGGAGAAGACGTGGTCGCTGATGAGCCGGGCGCCGCCGACCACGCCGGCGGCGCCGGCGAGCTCGGACAGCACGATGGGCAGGTTGCCGGTGGCGAGCGGCGCCGACCGGCGGTAGACGACGCTGCGGATCTCGGCCAGCAGCGTGTGGCCGAGCCCCGCGACACCGCCCGCGATGATCACGAGTCCGGGGTTGAAGAAGCTGACGAGCCCGGCGAGCACCTGGCCGACGTGGCGCCCGCCCTCGCGGATGATCCGCACCGACGCGGGGTCGCCCGCCGCCGCCGCGAGCGACACGTGCTCGCCCGTCAGCTCGCCGTGCGTCTCCAGCAGCGCCGCGAGGTGGGCGGACTCGCCCGACGCCGCGGCCGCCGCCGCGTCCCGCGCCAGCGCCGCGCCGCCGAAGTACGCCTCGAGGCAGCCCGCGTTGCCGCACGCGCACACCGGCCCGCCGTCGTCGACGCGGATGTGCCCGATGTCGCCGGCGCTGCCCGAGACGCCCCGGTAGATCGAGCCGTCCACCACGATGCCGCAGCCGATGCCCGTCCCGATCTTGACGAGCAGGAAGTCGTCCACCGACCGCGCCACCCCGGACGTCAGCTCGCCGAGCGCCATCAGGTTCACGTCGTTGTCGACGAGCACCGGGCAGCCGAGCTCCTGCCCGATCGCGTCCCGCACCGGGAACCGGTCCCAGCCGGGCATGATCGGCGGCACGACCGGCATGCCGTCGCGGAAGCTGACCGGCCCCGGGACGCCGATGCCCGTCCCGTGCACCTGCCCGTCGATCAGCCCCTGGTCGCGGAGCTTGCCGAGCAGGTCGAGCGCCCGGTCGAGGACGGCCGTCGCGCCCTGCCGCACGTCGCAGGGCTCGTTGACGTGCCCGAGCACCTCGAGCTCCCCGTCGGTGACCGCGACGTCGATCGACGTCGCGCCGATGTCGAACGCGACGAACCGCAGCCGCGGCGACAGCCGCACGATGCCCGACCTGCGCCCGCCCCGCGACGCCGCCAGGCCCGCCCCCTCGACGAGCCCGAGCTCCACGAGCCGGTCCAGCTCGACCGCGAGCTTGGACCGCGAGAGCCGGACGACATCGCCCAGCTCGGCCCGCGACCGCGGCCCCTCGTCGCGCAGCAGCCGCAGCAGGCGTGCCTGGTGCACGTTCTGCGGACGAGCCGTCATGCGCATCTCGCCGTCCCTCCGGGTCCACGCAGCACCGGCACCACGGACCCGGCCCCCGAACGGGCCGGCCGCGCCGGTCGTGCCGAGAACGTAACCGGCTTTCGCCGCGTTGAGAAGACCTTTTCGTGAGATCACCCGAACTTTTTCCACTCAGAAGACAAAGCCCCACACCGCGCCCCCAGCACGGCAAGCACAAACGCTCTGAACGACGCACGCGCAGGAGCACGGGCAGCCGCACGGCAGGCCGGCGGCACGGTGGACGCGAGCGACGCGAGCGGTGGGCTTGTGGCGCGGGACGGCACCGGCGCGAGCGGCCGGGGCAGAAGCGCGGCGGATCCGGACGACACGCACGGCACGGCATGGCGGGACTCGGGCAACCCGGCGCGCGCGGGCGGCCGCCCCGCCGCGGCCGGTGAGCTTGTGGCGCGGGGCAGGTGGCGTCAGGTTTCGGCGGCACGCGGCGCGGGACGGGAACCGGCGCGGTGGAGCGCCAGCGGGTGGAAGCGCGGTGCGCCTGGACGGGACGGACGGCGCACGCGGCGCGGGACGGGAACCGGCGCTGTGGAGCGGGGTGGAGCGGGGTAGGCGGGTGGTTCGGCGGGCTTGGGCTTGGG
>NZ_QHJN01000311.1:0-4351 GCF_003947565.1 Actinomadura sp. WAC 06369
GCGGCCGGCCTGCGGGCCGGGTCCTTGGCCAGGCAGGCGGTGACCAGGTCGGCCAGGGGCGGGGGCAGCATGCCGGTGTCGGGGGTGTCGTGCAGGACGCGGTGCATCACCGCGGGCACGGTGTCGTCTCCGAAGGGGGGTCGGCCGGTGGCGGCGAACAGGATGGTGGCTCCCCAGGCGAACATGTCGGTCCAGGCGCCGGTCTCCTGTCCGCTCACCTGCTCGGGCGCCATGTACGCGGGCGTTCCGACGATCTGGCCCGTCGTGGCGGAGGTGCCGCCGAGGGCTTCGGCGGTGCCGAAGTCGGTGACCCGGGGACCGTCCTCGGCCATCAGCACGTTCGGTGGTTTGAAGTCGCGGTGCGCGATCCCGGCGTGGTGGACGGCCGCGAGCGCGGTGGCGGTGGCGATGGCGAGGCGCCGCAGGGCCGCGCCGGTCCGCGGGCCCTCTTCGTCGACGAGGGTGAGCAGGGACGGGCCGGGCACGGACGCGCTGACGATGTAGGGCCGGTCGCCGTGGACGCCGGCGTCCAGCACGCGGGCGGTGCAGAAGTCGGCGACCCGCCCGGCGGCCCCCGTTGCGCGCACGAACCGGTCGCGCGCCTTCGGGTCGCGTCCGATCGAGGCGCGCAGCAGCTTGACGGCCACGTCCCCGCCGTCCGGCCCGCGCCCGGCGTACACGACGCCCTGGCCTCCCTCGCCGAGGCGGCCGGTCAGCTCGTACCGTCCGAGCCGTTCCGGGTCGTCGGGTTCCAGTGTTACAGCCATGGTTGTCTATTTGACCATGCGGCGTCCCCCGCCGCGCCCGGTTCGCCCGCACGGGCGGCGGCTCTGGGGGGTGGTCTCCCCGGCAGGATTCGAACCTGCGTTCTCCGGCTTCGGAGGCCGGTGCTCTGTCCGCTGAGCCACGGGGAGGCGTCCCCGCCCCCGGGTGACAGGGGGGCGGGGACCGAGACGCCGGTGGGATTCGAACCCACGTGAGACGGTTTTGCAGACCGCCGCCTTACCGCTCGGCCACGGCGTCGGGGCCCGCCCGGTGCGGGCGGGCGGCGACCTCGGCGGGATTCGAACCCGCGGCTTCCGGCGTGACGGGCCGGTGCTCTGACCGCTGAGCTACGAGGCCGGGTATCGGGCCCGGACGGGCGCACGGGCGCGCACCGACGCGGGCAGGGGGAACGGGCAGGGAACGGGGTGGACCCGGCCGCTACGAACGGACGTGTCCGGCGATCGGCAGCCAGACGCGGGGAAAGCGCGCCGCCGGGACGATCCGGGTCCTGCGGCGTGCGCTGTGGGCGCGTCTACCGGGTTCGGGTTCGGCGGCGACAGCGCCGGGCGTCGGTGGTGCGGCTCATGTGGTCCCGGCCCTCCTCGCCCGTCATGTTCCCGTCGCGGTGTCCCGGAGCGGCGGTGTCGGTGCCGCGTTCGCCGGGGCCGCGGCGCCCGGGGGCGCCGTCGGCTCCGCCAGGATCTCCCGGTGCGGCGGGGCGGCGCAACGCATTTTCGCCGCGTCCGCGCCCCGGGTTTCCGCTGAGCGGAAAGCCGCTGTTCCGCGGGGTGGCGGGCGCGGTGAGGGTGGGGGCTACGCATTCGGCCGACGGGTCCGTGGGAGGAACGATGGCGCTGCTCGATCCCGGGGGGTGGACGGGGAAGATCTTCGATGGCGGGTGGGTCTCCGGCGGGGGCGGCGGCTTCGACGTCGTCGAGCCGGCGACCGGCGGCGTGCTGGGGGTGCTGGGTCGGGCGGACGGCGCGGACGCGGCGCGGGCCGCGGCGGCGGCCGCGGCGGCGCAGCGCGACTGGGCGGCCCGCTCCTACGAGGAGCGCGCGGCGGTGCTGCGGCGCGCGGGGCGGCTGTTCGAGGAGCACGCCGCCGAGATCGAGGGCTGGATCGTGCGGGAGGCGGGGTCGATTCCGCCGAAGGCGGCGCTGGAGGCGTCGTTCGCGGCGAACCTGTGCCATGAGGCGGCGGCGCTGGCGTCGCATCCGCAGGGGCTGGTGCTGCCGTCGGCGCAGCCGCGGTGGAGCCTGGCGCGGCGCCGCCCGGCGGGGGTGGTGAGCGTGATCGCGCCGTTCAACTTCCCGCTGATCCTGTCGATGCGGTCGGTGGCTCCGGCGCTGGCGCTGGGCAACGCGGTGCTGCTGAAGCCGGACCCGCGGACGGCGGTGTGCGGCGGCGTGGCCGTCGCGCGGATCTTCCAGGAGGCGGGCCTGCCGGAGGGGGTGCTGCATCTGCTGCCGGGCGGCCGGGAGGCCGGCGAGGCGGTGGTGGCGGCGCCGGAGGTGCGGGTGGTGTCGTTCACCGGGTCGACGGCGGCGGGCCGCGCGATCGGGGAGGTGTGCGGGCGGCTGCTCAAGCGCGCGCACCTGGAGCTGGGCGGCAACAACGCGCTGATCGTCCTGCCGGGCGCGGACGTGTCCGCGGCGGTCGCGGCGGGCGCGTGGGGCTCCTACCTGCACCAGGGGCAGATCTGCATGACGACCGGGCGGCACCTGGTGCACGAGAGCCTGCACGGGGAGTACGTCGAGGCGCTGGCGGCCAAGGCCGACGGGCTGGCGGTCGGGGACCCGGCGGCGGGCCCGGTGCACCTGGGCCCGATCATCGACCGGGGCCAGCTGGAGCACGTGGACGCGCTGGTGCGCGGCACGGTCGCGGCGGGCGCGCGGCTGGCGGCGGGCGGCGTCCACGAGGGGCTGTTCTACCGGCCGACGGTGCTGGCGGACGTCGCCCCGTCGATGCCCGCGTACGCGCAGGAGGTGTTCGGGCCGGTGGCGCCGGTGGTGCCGTTCTCGACGGTGGAGGAGGCGGTGGCGCTGGCCGCCGACAGCGAGTACGGGCTGTCGCTGGGGATCCTGGGCGACGTGGGCGAGGCGATGCGGATCGCGGACGCGGTCCCGACGGGGCTGGTGCACATCAACGACCAGACGGTCAACGACGAGCCGGTGGTGCCGTTCGGCGGGCTGGCGGCGTCGGGGAACGGGTCGCGGTTCGGCGGCCCGGACGCCAACATCGAGGCGTTCACCGAGACGCAGTGGGTGACGATGCGCGGCGACATCGCCCCGCACCCGTTCTGATCGGCGTCAGCGCGAAGCGTGGCCGCGGCCCGCCGTCCCCCGCCGGGGCGGCGGGCCGCGCCGCGTCGCGGGCCCTGCCGCGCGGCCGTCCGGTCCGGCGGCGGTCCGGCGGCGGGCTGGGTCAGGTGAGCAGGTGGGTGCGGGCGCGGACGGCGGCGCGGACGGCGTCGGCGGTCTCGGCCGCGGTCTGGGCGGTGCTGTCGATGACGTGCCGCTCGAGGTCGCCGAGGTCGCCGAGGTCGCCGAACCGGCGGTGCATGTCGCGCAGGGGGCCGGGGTCGGTGAGCGCGCCGGCGCCGCGGCGGGCGGTGCCGCGCGCGACGGTGGTGTCCTCGTCGGCGCGCAGCACCAGGTAGTGCAGCCGCACTCCGGCGCGTCCGGCGGCGGTGACGAGGGGGCCGGTGAACCAGGGGCCGACGACGCCGTCGACGATGACGTGGAATCCGCCTTGGGCGTAGCGGGCGGCGGCGCCGGCGATGACGTCCATGACCACCCGGTTCTGCTCGTGGGCCTCGGGCAGGTAGGGGGCGACGGCGCCGCGGCGGATGAAGGCGTAGAAGTCGTCGGTGTGCAGGTGGACGCTGGGCGTGGCGGCGTCGGCGAGGATCCGCGCGACGGTGCTCTTGCCGGTGCCCGGCGGCCCGGTGACGACCAGTACGTCCGTCGGCCGCGCGTCGCGGGTCGTGTGCATGCGGCTATTATCGGGGCCCGGCCGCCCGGTCCGTCCCGACCGCGCGCCGTCCGGGGTCCGGCGCGGGGCCGGCCGCGAGGAGGGGTGGTCGGTAGGGTGCGCGGGACGTCGTCCGCGCGGGGCGCTGGAGGGGTTCATGGGTCGCGATCCGCAGTATCTGGCGTTCATGCGCGACCGGCTCGCGGCCGCCGCGGCGGCCGCGGGTGGGGGCGGGCGGCGGTCGCTGGCCGAGGCGCGCCGGGAGCACGCGGCCGATCTGGCGCGGTCGCCGCGGGTGCCGGTCGGCGCCGTGGCGGACGTGCCGGTGGCGGGCGCGGCGGGCCTGCTGCGGGGGCGCCTGTACCGTCCGGCGGGCGAGCGTCCGGGAGGGCCGCTGCTGGTGTACTTCCACGGCGGCGGGTGGGTGTTGGGCGACGTGGAGTCCTACGACCCGGTGGTGCGGGCGCTGGTGGCGGCGAGCGGCGCGGCGGGCGGTGCCGCGCGCGACGGTGGTGTCCTCGTCGGCGCGCAGCACCAGGTAGTGCAGCCGCACTCCGGCGCGTCCGGCGGCGGTGACGAGGGGGCCGGTGAACCAGGGGCCGACGACGCC
>NZ_QHJN01000312.1:0-4330 GCF_003947565.1 Actinomadura sp. WAC 06369
GGGGAGGGGGAGGACGGCCGTGGGGATCTCGGACTCGGGGACGTACGTGGGGACGGACTCGTCCCCCGGTCCGCTCGTTGACTTGTTCACCGACGCCATCCCCGTCCCGATCGACCTCGCGGCCGTTTCTCTCCTCTTCTGCTCCTGTCTAACGTCTCACATCCGCCGAAAGTGCGGGCGCGTGATGATCTTCACGGGCGGACGGGTCAGTGCGGGTTGGTCGCGAGGAGTTCGGCGAGCAGGTCGTCGAGGGTGACGATGCCCGTGAACTCGCCTTCGGCGTCGTGGACGACGGCGAGCGGCGCGCGGGTGCGGCGGAGGCGGCTGACGGCGTCGAGGACGGTGGTCTCGGCGGTGAGGACGGGCGCGGGGTGTGCGAGGTCGGCGGCGCGGCGGTCGCCGTTCGGTTCGGTGATCGCCGCTCGGACGTGCACGATGCCGAGGACGTCGGGCCCGCGGACGAGGAGGCGGCTGTGTCCGCTCGCGGTGGCGACGCGCCGGATCTGCGCGGCGGTCGCGTCCTGGGCGATCGTGGTGACGGCGGTCGCGGGGACGACGAGGCGGCCCACGGTGACTTCGCGCGCGGAGATGGCGCGGCGCAGGAGTTCGTGGTCGTGCCGGCCGATGAGTCCGAGGCGTCGGGATTCGCCGAGGAGGTGGCTGAGCCGGGCGGGGTCGGTGTGCTCGTCGAGTTCGTCCTTCGGTGTGACGCGGAAGAGGCGCAGCAGGGCGTTCGTCGTCGCGTTGAGCGAGGCCAGGACGGGACGGGAGACCTTCGCGAACGCGCGGAACGGGAGCGCGAGGAGGAGCGCGGCCCGCTCGGGGTGGGTGATCGCCCAGGACTTGGGGGCCATCTCGCCGATGACCATGTGCAGGAACGTGACGACGGCGAGGGCGCACGCGAGGGCGATCGCCTTCGAGCCGGCTTCGGGCACGCCGAGGGCGTGCAGGGGCGGTTCGAGGAAGTGCTCGAAGGCGGGTTCGGTGACGATGGCGAGGCCGAGCGAGCACATCGTGATGCCGAACTGGGCGCCGGCGAGCATCAGGGACAGTTCGCGGACGCCCGCGAGGGCGGCGACGGCGGGGCGGCTGCCGGACGCGGCGGCCCGTTCGAGCTGGGGGCGGCCGGCGGCGACGAGCGCGAACTCGGCGGCGACGAAGAAGCCGTTGCCGGCGAGGAGCAGGACGGTGATCAGGAGGGTGGTCAGCGGGTCCATGCGGCCTCCTGGTCGACGGCCTCCCGGCGGGCCGCCTCCGGACGGTCCGCGTCCGCGTCCGCGGCGTCGGCGGCGGCCTCGTCACCCGCCACGCTGATCTTCACTTTCTGCGCGACCCGCCGCGCGATCGAGACGACTTCGAGTTCGACGCGGCCGCCGGGGGCGCGGGGCGACACGGGCAGGCCGAGGTCGAGGGTGAGGCGGTCGCCGGGGGCGGGGAGGCGGCGCAGTTCGGCCATGACGAGCCCGCCGAGGGTGTCGTAGGAGTCGCCTTCGGGGAGGGGGAGGCCGATGAGCCGGGAGACCTCGTCGACGCGCAGGCCGGCGTCGACGAGCCAGGAGCCGTCGGGCGCGGACGTGGGGGCGTCCTCGTGGGCGTCGGTCTCGTCGGCGATCTCGCCGACGAGTTCTTCGGCGACGTCCTCGAAGGTGAGGATGCCGGCGAGGCCGCCGTACTCGTCGACGACGCACGCGAACTCCTCGCCGGTCTCGCGCATCTGCTCGATGACGCCGTACAGCGGCTGGCTGCCGGGGACGAGCAGGGCGGGACGGGCGATGCGGGCGAGGGGCGTCGCGGGGTCGAGGGAGTCGTCGGCGACTTCGCGGGCGCCCGCGACGCCGACGATGTCGTCGACCTCGGTGCCGTAGACGGGGTAGGTGCTGTGCCCGGTGTCGCGGATGAGGGCGATGAGGTCGCCGGCGGTGGCGTCGGCGGGCATGGAGCGGACCTGGGGGCGGGGGACCATGACCTCGTCGGCGGTGCGGTCGCCGAAGGAGAGGGCGCGTTCGAGCAGGCCGGACAGGTCGGCGGGCAGGTGCCCGGAGCTGTGCGACTTGCCGATGATGTCGCCGAGTTCCTCGAGGGTCGCGCCGCTGTGGAGTTCTTCGACGGGTTCGACGCCGACGGCGCGGAGGAGCCGTTCGGCGGAACGGTCGAACAGCCGGATCAGCGGCCCGAAGACCGTCAGGTAGACGAGGGTGGACGCGGCGAGAGCGCGCGCCAGGGATTCGGCGCGGGCGAGCGCGAGGTTCTTCGGGAACAGTTCGCCGAGGAGCATCTGGATGAGCGTCGCGAGGACGAATCCGGTGGCGAGGGCGATCGCTCCGGTGGCGCCTTCGGGGATTCCGGTGACGGCGAGGAGCGGTTCGATCAGTTCGGCGAGGGCGGGTTTGGCGATGAAGCCGACCACGAGGGTCGTCATCGTGATGCCCAGCTGGGCGCCGGAGAGCATGAACGACACGCGGCCGATGACCTTCACGGCCCGTTTGGCGGAGGTGTCGCCGCGTGCGGCGGCCTGCTCGAGCGCCGCGCGGTCGGCGGCGACGAAGGCGAATTCCTGTGCGACGAAATAGCCGGTGGCGGCGGTGAGGACGATCACCGCGAGCACACCCAGTACAGCGGTTACCACGATGCACCGGGTCTATGACTGGGGTCCGACACTGCGGACTCACTGCTCCTTTCAGCTGAGGCTCATCTGGGTAACGCCATCTTGCGCCATGACGTTCCCGGTGGAAAGAGTACGGCCACGGCTTTCGAACGCCGGAAGCCGTGGGGCGGCGGGGAGGGTGCCTGTGGAGAAAGAAGCTTGTCTCGCCTAGTGTCACGGATCACACTTGATGGGGAGTGTCTGCCCGATCCTGGTGCGATCCGTGCTCCCAGACGCACGGTCGGGCGACGCGCCCCCACGGGGACCTAGAGAAGACGCGGGGCTGACGTGGACGAGAGCGGGGCCGGGGCCGCCGCGCCCATGAGCCGGGAGGGGGTCGACCATGCCCTGCGCGGGCTCGAAGCGGAACGCGACCGCATCTCGGTGTCGCTGGTGGAGCTGGAGGGGCACGAGGGGCTGCGGCTGCTGAAGGGCGCCCGCCTGATGGGGGAGACGTTCCGGCGCTGGGAGGCGGCGCGGGCGCGGCTGGAGCTGCTGTGGCGGCTGTTCGAGGCGTACCGGGGGGTGCTGGACGAGGCGTCGGGGCTGCGCGACCGGTCGTCCCGCCCGGACGTGGCGACGCTGGCGGAGCTGTCGGGGCTGCTGTCGGGGGCGTCGGTGCCGCTGCCGGACGGCGAGGTGCCGCTGGCGGACCGGACGCTGCTGGGGCCGCGGGAGCGGAGCGTCCCGCTGGACGAGGCGGTGGCGCTGATGTCGGAGGCGTTCGAGTTCGTGGCGCGGGAGGTCGCGGCGGCGGACGCGGCGTGGTCGGCGCTGCTGCTGCCGCTGGAGGAGGCGGAGGCGCAGTGGCGGGACGCGGCGAAGCTGGCGCACGCGCTGGACGGCACGCGGCATCCGGAGCTCGACCGGCTGGGCCGGGAGCTGACGGCGCTGGGCCGGGTGGTGCGCACCGATCCGCTGTCGCTGGTGCGGGACGGACGCGCGGACACGTCGCGGCTCGACCGGCTGTGCGGGACGCTGCGGGCGCTGGGCGACGAGCTGGCGGGCGTGACGCGGATGCGGGACGGCTACGCGGGGGTGGCGGCGCGGCTGGCGGAGTCGGTCGAGGAGGTCGCGGGCGTCGAGGCGGAGGCGGCCGAGGCGTACGCGACGGTGCGGGTGAAGATCGGGTCGTCGACGGTGCCGGAGCCGGCGCGGGGCCTGGCGGCGGGGCTGCGGGACCGGCTGGCCGCGCTGGAGCGGCTGCGGGAGGCGGGCCGCTGGGTGGAGCTGGCGGGGCGGGTGGCGGAGCTGGAGCGGACGGCGGAGGACGCGCTGGAGCGGGCGCGCAGCGATCTGCGGTTGAGCACGGGCCTGCTGGACCGGCGGGCGGAGCTGCGGGGGCGGCTCGACGCGTACCGGGCGAAGGCGGCGCGGCTGGGGCTGGCGGAGGACGAGCGGTTGAGCGCCCTGTACGAGGAGGCGCGGGACGTGCTGTGGACGGCGCCGTGCGATCTGCGCCGGGCGACGGCGCTGCTGGCGGAGTACCAGCGGACGGTCCGGGCGGGTGAGGCCGCCCGATGATCCGGTGCGCCCAGCCCGGCTGCGCGGGCGTCGTGGACGAGGACGGCTTCTGCGACGTCTGCGGTATGGCGCCCCCGGACGAGCCGCCGCCGGACCCGCCGGGGTCCGGCGCGTCCCTCGGTTCGGCCGCGACGATGCCGGGCGGGGCGCACGGGCCGGGCG
>NZ_QHJN01000313.1:0-4328 GCF_003947565.1 Actinomadura sp. WAC 06369
TGTCGCCCGGCAACTCAACAGCCGACCACGCAAAACGCTCGGCTGGAGAACCCCAGCCGAGCGCCTGCGTGATCTACTGACAACCACGTGAGTCATCAGGTGTTGCGAGGACCCCGAGAATCCGCCCGGGGCCGGGGCCGTTGTCGCGCACCGCGAGCCGCAGCTCTTCCCCGGTGTAGGCGAGTTCGACGTCGACGGCGGCGCCGGGGGCGTGCCGCCGCGCGTTGGTGAGGGCCTCCTGCACGATCCGGTAGGCGGTCAGCTCCACGCCGGGGTCCAGCGCGGCGACGGGACCGGCGACGATCAGGCGGGCGGCGGCGCCCGCCCCGTCGCGGGTCTCGTCGATGAGGTCCAGGAGCTGCTGCAGGCCCGGCTGGGGGCGGCGGTCGGGCGCGCCGCCGGGCTCGCCCGCGTCCTCGCGGAGCACCCCCAGCAGCCGCCGCATCTCCGTCAGCGCCGTGCGGGCGGTGTCGCCGATGGCCAGCAGCCGCTCGGAGCCCTCGGCGGGCATCCCGGGGACGGCCAGCCGCGCCGTCTCGGCCTGCACCGAGATCATCGAGATGTGGTGCGCGACGACGTCGTGCAGCTCGCGGGCGATGCGCGCCCGCTCGCCGCGCGCGGTGTGCGCCAGCAGCGTGTGCTCGGCGGCGCGGCGGGACGCGTCCCGCGCGGCGGCCTCGGCGCGGCGGCGCAGGATCCGGCGGCGGGCCAGCGCCGCCCAGACGGCGAGCAGCGCGGCCGACCCGGCCAGGGCGGGGCCGCGGTGCAGCAGGGTCGCGGCGAGCGCCGCGACGGTGATCGTCACGGCCGCCGCCGGGCCGTGACCGGACGCGCCGGACGCGCCGGGCGCGTCCGGCCGGTCGCCGGTGCCGCGCAGCAGGACGAGCGGGAGGGTCGCCGACACGTCGAGCACGAGCGCGAGCGGCAGGGCCTCTCCGGGCCCGTCGGCGCGCAGCACCGCCTCGGCGACGGCGGCGGCGGCCAGGCCGGCGCCGGCCGCGGGCCATCGCAGCTCCCGGATCCGCGTCACGCACGCCATTGTGGCGCGTGCCCGGGCGCGGCGCGTCCCTCCCGGGAGGGACGCGCGCTCCCCGCCGCCGGGGACGCGGCGACGGCTCCGCGGCGGGACGACACGGCGTCCGGCGCGCCCGTAGCGTCCCGGGCATGGATGCGACCATCGAAGTGCGCGGGCTGCGCAAGCGGTACGGGACGGCCGTCGCCGTCGACGGCCTGTCGTTCACCGTCGAACCCGGGCGGGTCACCGGGTTCGTGGGTCCGAACGGCGCGGGCAAGACCACCACGATGCGGATGATCCTCGGCCTGGACCGGCCCGACGCGGGCGCGGCCCTGGTCGGCGGGCGGCCCTACCGGTCGCTGCGGGCGCCGCTGTGCCGGCTGGGCGGCATGCTGGACGCCGGGGCGGTGCATCCGGCGCGGCGGGCGCGCGACCACCTGCTGTGGCTGGCGCGCGCGAACGGTATCCCGGCGCGGCGGGTCGGGGAGGTGCTGGAGCTGGCGGGCCTGGCGGGGGTCGCGCGGCGCCCGGCCGGGAGGTTCTCGCTGGGCATGCGGCAGCGGCTGGGCATCGCGGCGGCGCTGCTGGGCGATCCCCCCGCGCTGATGTTCGATGAACCCGTCAACGGGCTGGACCCCGAGGGCGTCGCGTGGATCCGGGGGCTGCTGCGGGCGCTGGCGGCCGAGGGCCGCGCGGTGCTGGTGTCGAGCCATCTGATGAGCGAGCTGGAGGGCGGCGCCGACCACCTGGTGGTGATCGGGCGGGGCCGGCTGATCGCCGACACGAGCGTCGCGGCGCTGCTGGCGGCGGCGTCGGACGGGCGGGTCGAGGTGCGCACGTCCGCGCGGCGGGACGCGATGACGGTGCTGGCGAACGCGGGCGCGACGGTGACCGCGGACAAGCGGGACGCGGTGACGGCGGCGGGCGTGCCCGCCACGCGGGTCGTGGAGCTGCTGGCGGGCGCCGGGGTGCCGTTCTCGGGGGTGGCCGAGCACCGGGCGTCGCTGGAGGAGGCGTACATGGAGCTGACCAGGGACGCCGTGGAGTTCCGCACCCGCACCTCGGACGCCCCGGCGCCGGACGACCCTGTCGCGGACGGCACCGCCGGGGCGGGCGGCGCGGCGGACGCGGCGGGACGGGAGGCCGCGTCGTGACCGCCGCCCCGTATCGGAGCACGGTCCGGGCGGCCGGCGACGGGTTCGGGCGGCTGCTGCTGGCCGAGTGGACGAAGCTGCGGTCCGTCCCCCGCTGGCTGCTCGCGCTCGGCGCCTCGATCGTCCTGACCGTCCTGGTGGCGCTGCTGTCGGCCGCGGGCACGCAGTCGACCGGGGGCGGGGGCGCCGCGCCGGACCTGCCCCCGGCCGTCACGGACCAGGGCCACTACACCTACCGGACGCTCACCGGGGACGGGAGCATCACCGCGCGCGTCGCGTCCCAGCGGGCCGGGCGGGCGTGGGCGAAGGCCGGGCTGATGGTGCGGGCGGGCACCGGCGGCGGCGCGCCCTACGCGGCGGTCATGGTGACGCCCGGGCACGGGGTGCGGCTGCAGACCGGCTACGAGGCGGGCGGCGAGGGCGGCGGGAACGGCGCGGCGCCGCACTGGCTGAAGCTGGAGCGGTCGGGGACGTCGGTGACCGGGTACGCGTCGGAGGACGGGCGCGCGTGGCGGCGCGTCGGCGGGGTGCGCCTGGACGGGCTCCCGGAGACGGTGGCGGCCGGCTTGTTCGTCGCGTCCCCCGACGCGGTGGAGGTGGTGCGGCGGTTCGGCGGCGAGGAGGTCTCCGGGCGGCCGACGGACACGACGGCGACGTTCGACGGCGTCGCCCTGGGCGGCGCCTGGCGGGACGGGACGGCCGGCGGCGCGGCGGACGCGTGGCGGGACCGCGCCGGACCCGGCGGGCCCGCCGCGCCCGAGGGGACGGGGTCCACCCGGGCGGGCGGCGTGTTCACGCTGACGGGGTCGGGCGACATCGGCCCGGACCTGTTCTCCGACGACACGACGCGCACGGCGCTGACGGGGGTGCTGGTCGGGCAGGCGGCGGTCGTGGCGGCGGCGGTGCTGTTCGTCACCGCCGAGTACCGGCGCGGCATGATCGCGGTGACGCTGGCGGCGTCCCCGCGGCGGGGCCGGGTGCTGGCGGCCAAGGCCGCGGTGATGGCGGCGGCGGGGTTCGCGGCCGGGCTGGCGGCCGCGGCGGGGGCGCTGGCGGTCACCGGGCTCGGCGGCCGGGACGCGCCGTCCCTCGCGGACGGGGCGGTGCTGCGGGCGGTGCTCGGGACGGCGCTGCTGCTGGCGGTCGTCGCGGTGCTGTCCGTGGCGGTCGCGGTGGTCGTGCGGCGCAGCGCCCCGGCGATCACGCTCGTCCTGCTGGCGCTGCTGGTGCCGCAGATCGCGGCGACCGGGCTTCCGGTGTCGGCGGCGCGATGGCTGGAGCGGCTCACCCCGGCGGCCGGTTTCGCCGTGCAGCAGACCGTCCCGCGCTACGACACCGCGATCGGGCCGTGGGCGGGGCTGGGCGTGCTGTGCGCGTACACGGCGGTCGCGGTCGCGGCGGCGGCGTGGCTGCTGCGGCGGAGGGACGCGTGAGCGGGCGGGGCGCGGCGGCGGTGCGGGCCCTGCACGCCGAGTGGACGAAGCTGGCGACGCTGCGCGGCACGGCGTGGCTGCTGGTCGCGCTGGCGGCGGCGACGGTCGCGGCGGGGGCGGCGGCGATGTGGCCGGTGGACGCCGCGCGGTGCCCGTCACCGGCGGAGTGCTTCGAGGACACCCCGAAGCTGAGCCTGTCGGGCGTCCGGGCGGGGCAGGTCGCGGCCGTGGTGCTGGGGGTGCTGGCGATCGGCGGGGAGTACGGGACCCGCACGATCGTGCCGACGCTGGCGGCGGTGCCCCGGCGGGGGCTGGTGCTGGCGGCGAAGGCGGCGGTGGTCGCCGTGCTCGTCGCGGCGGCGGGCGCGGCGGGCGTGGCGGGATCGCTGGCGGCGGGCCGGTTCGTCCTGCCGCGCAACGGGTTCACCGCGGAGGCCGGGTACCCGCCACTGTCGCTGCTGGACGGCGCGACGGCGCGGGCCGCCGCGGGGTCGGTGCTGTACCTGGTGCTGGTGGCGCTGCTGGGGCTGGGCGCGGCGGCGGCCGTGCGGGGCACCGCCGCGGGCCTGACGGGCGCGCTGGGGCTGCTGTGGGCCGCGCCGGTGGTCGTCCCGCTGCTGGGGGACGAGCGGTGGCGGGAGCGGGTGGAGCGGTTCGCGCCGATGCCGGCGGGCCTGTCGGTGCAGGCGACGCGGGCGCTGGAGCGGCTGCCGATCGGGCCGTGGG